>JAFLUS010000250.1 GCA_022508685.1 Prevotellaceae bacterium
CCGCCCATTTGGTTGGCGCAGCGGACGGAGAAGACGGTGCCTTCGCGGGTGCCGGTGGGGATGGTGTAGCGGGGCTCTGTGGTGAAGGCGACGACTTTGCGGTCGCGGCAGATGGCGTAGCAACCGGCTTCGGGAATGTCTTTCCACGTGAGTTGGCGGCCCTGACGGGTGACGACGGGTGGAGGTACTTGTTCGGATTTGGATTGCGGCGTCCACGAGTTGAATACGCGGTGGGCTACGAAGTTTTCAGCGGCATCGGCAGAGAGGACGGAGGGTTGCTGCATGGGTTGCGGATTGCCGGTCTGACGGGCAAAGGTGGTGCGTCGTGCCGATGTGTCGAGCAGTTCGAAGGTGCGGTTGGTGCATTCGAATTCGGCGAACTGCACGGGGGCTACTTCGCCTTTGTCGCCCCATGCTTCGGGTGCAGGGGTGATGTCCATGCAGCAGTTGAGGAAGGCGGCTCGTGGTGCGTTGTTCCACGGACGGGCGAGCAGGTAGCGGCCGTCTTGGTGCTGCGGGCCGGTGACGAAGCAGTCGCTGAAGATGAAGCCGTAGCGTGCCGACGGCGGTGTGGAGGGTGCGCAGATGACGGCTTGGTTGTCGGCATTGCCGCGGTCCATCAGCCGCAGTTCGCAGTGGTCGATGTAGACGGTGCTGCTGCCGCAGATGAAGTCGACGGTGCCGCAGAGGCGCGAGTCTTCGATGTAGGTCGTGCTGTTGTTCGTGTAGTAGGTGTTCTGCGTGCCGAGCAGACTGATGTTTTTCAGAATGGTGCCGTGGCAGTTCTGTTCGCGCAGGGTGACGGCGCAGCGTGCGAAGACGGTGGGGTCGTTGCGGAAGTTGCTCCACAGTTCGATGTCCTGTATGTAGGTGCTGTCAGCCCCGCAGAGGTAGAGCGTGCTTGTGCGGTCGAAACCTTCTTCCTGCGGACAACTTTCGACTTGCGTGCCTTGACACACTTCGCCGATGATGCTGGTGTTGGGGGCGGTGAGTGTGGTGACGACGTTGCCGAGGCGGTAGTTGCTTGCCCGCACGAAGATGCGGTAACGTCGGTTCTTGTCGGCACGGGTGTTGGCTGCGTTGATGGCTTGGCGGAAGTTGCCGTTGTCGGGAACGACGAAGTCGTATTTCCACTTTTGTGCGTTGGCACAGAGGCTGATGCAGAGGAGGAGGGCGAGTGCCCCGTAGTGTCGCAATGGTGTCATTGTTGTGTGGCGTTTTGTGTTTCGTCGATGACGGTGATGGTTTCGTTGTCGGTGGCTTTCTGTGCTGCTTCCTGTCGTTCCTGCACGTTGCGCATGGAGTAGTAGAGCATGCCGAAGACGATGATGAGCAGGACGATGGCCATTCCCATCATGCCCCACATCATGCTGCGGTTGATTCGTGTCGCTTTATTCATTGTTCGTCGGTGGATTTTCGGGGGTGAGGATTCGGGTGTATTCTGCCGTGTCTTTCAGCAGTTGGCAGGCACGTTCCACGTCGGGGTCATGCTGTACGGAGTATTCCACGGCACCGGCTTGGAAGTAGTATCGGCGCACGACTTCGTTTGCCATCAGTTTCTCGATGTCGTCGCGGAACTTGTCGAAGTCGCCGTCCATGTTGTGCGTGAGTTTCTTTGCCAGTGCTTCAAATTCGTCGGCTGCATCGTCGTAGTAGCCTTCGAACTGCATCATCTTCTTGAGGTCGTTGAGGCGTTTTTCCGACAGGCGGTCGTAGGTGAAGTCGGCGTCGTGCGCCATTTGCTTGAGCAGGGCGAAGTCGGCATCGGTGATGGCGAAGTCGGCAGGTGCGGCAATGGTGGCGTGCGTCTGCACGTAGCGCGTTCCCCAGTCGACGAGCACGTCGTCGTTGGAGAGGTAGAAGACGACGTTTGCCATGGTGTCGCGCACCAGTTCGATGTCGGGCTTGATGCCGCCTCCGTCGCGCACTTCACGTCCGGCAGCCGTGTGGAACACGTGCGTCAGGCTGTCGGGCACGCGCGTGGCAGAGATGCCCAGTTCGCGGCTGTCCTTGTAGTTGATGGCTTGGATGCAGCGTCCGCTGGGGATGTAGTATTTCGACGTCGTGAGTTTGAGGCTGCCGTTGTAGGGGATGTCGCGTGGCGACTGCACGAGTCCCTTGCCGTAGGTTCGCGTACCGACGACGACGGCGCGGTCGAGGTCCTGCAGCGCACCGCTGACGATTTCGGCAGCCGACGCCGTGTTGCCGTTGACGAGCACGCAGAGCGGGATGTCGGTGTCGAGCGGTTCGTCGGTCGTGGTGTAGGTGCTGTTGGCTGCGCGTATCTTGCCTTTGGTCTCTACGATGGTGAGCCCTTTGGGCACGAAGAGGTTGACGATGCTGACGGCCTCGTTCAGCAGTCCGCCCCCGTTGCTGCGGAGGTCGATGACGAGCGAGGTCGCGCCTTTCTCCTTGAGCGAGATGACGGCTTTCCGCACTTCGGCGGCGCAGCCTTCCGTAAACTGGGTGAGGTCGATGTAGCCCACCGTGCCTTTCAGGATGCCGCAGTAGGGCATGGCGTCGATTTTGATGTTCCGGCGGGTGATTTTGAATTTCCGCGCTTTCTGTTCGCCCGGACGCATCACTTGCAGCACGAAGGTGGTGCCGGGTTCGCCGCGCAGCATGTCGCTGACTTCGCTTACGTCCTTGCCCTTGAGGTCGGTGTCGTCGATGCGTTGCAGCACGTCGCCCACCTTCAGCCCCACTTCCGCAGCCGGCATGCCCGCGTAGGGTTCGCCGATGATGATGGTGGAGTCCTTCCGCATGCGGATGATGGAACCGATGCCGCCGTATTTACCGGTCGTCAGCATCTTCAGGTCGCCCATGTCCTCGTCGCTGTAGTATTCGGTGTAGGGGTCGAGCGACTGCAGCATGGCGTCGATGCCGGTGAGTATCACCTTGTTGGCGTCGAGCGTATCGACGTAGAAGAGGTCGAGGTTGCGATAAATGGCATTGAACACCTCAAGGTTCTTGGCTACGCTGAAGGCGTGGTCTTCCTTCGGTTTGTCCTGTGCACTGGCGGCAAGCGCGAGCAAGGCAGCAAGGACGGCTATGCAGTGTCGTTTCATACTTGTTTTCGGTTGATTTGAGTGCAAAGGTACGGATAAGCGAGGACAATACAAAACGAAACACCTTTTTTTCGGTTT
>JAFLUS010000251.1 GCA_022508685.1 Prevotellaceae bacterium
ATGCGTCAGCGATGATGATGTAAGATATATCGTTGAAAGCATCAAGAACAGCATTGAATGAGTGCTGTTGCTCTACCTATTTTTATTCAAGACAACAATCACACGATATGCTGAGGGATTATCAGCAGAAGATGCTTGACAGGCTGGTCAAGGCTTGGAAGCAACATCGCAGCGTGATGGTGCAGATGCCGACAGGTACGGGAAAAACGCATCTGATGGCAGAAGTCGTATGGCGGAAACATGAAGAAGGTGGGGCGACAGATGGAAATGGTGTGCTGATTGTGGCACATCGCAAGGAACTGATTGAGCAGATTTCTCAAACCTTGGCGGTTTTCGGTTTAGAACACGGATTGATTGTCGGCGGAAAATCCATTGACAACACCCATGCAGTGCAGGTTGCCAGTATGCAAACGCTACAACGGCACATTGAACGTATGACCTTCGTTCCGTCCCTTGTTATCATTGATGAGGCACACCACGCGTTGGCTCAAACCTATCGGATGCTGTGGAAACAATGGCCGAATGCAAAATTCCTCGGACTGACTGCCACACCTTGCAGACTCAACGGAACAACATTCACTGATTTATTCGATACCTTGCTCCAATCGTGGACGATACAAGAATTTATCAATAAAGGCTGGCTTTCGGACTTTGAATATGTATCCGCCAGTCCTGACAGTCGGATGATGCAACAAGTACGTTCGCTGAAGAAACATGGTGTGGATGGCGACTACCAAACAAAAGAAATGGTGACGGTGTTGGACGTTCCCGAAAGTATCGAGCATCTCTATCGTACTTACCAGCAATTTGCTGACGGAAAGAAAGGCATCGTCTATGCCATTGACCGAGAACACGCCCGACATATCACTGAATATTACCATGCGCACGGGGTACGTTGTGCCATGATTGACGCCAAGACGCCTGCTGCGGAGAGGAGACAAATGGTGGAAAACTACAGGCAACAAACGATTGACGTCCTTGTCAACGTCGACATTTTCAGTGAAGGTTATGATTGCCCAGAAGTGGAATTCATTCAGTTGGCACGCCCTACCCTCTCGCTATCCAAATATTTGCAACAGGTTGGGCGCGGCATGCGCGTCAGCAAAGGAAAAATGCAGGTGCTGATTCTCGACAACGTAGGGCTATATCAGCAATTCGGCCTCCCCACTGTCGACCGAGACTGGCAGCAACTATTCCATGGAAAAGAGGCTGGCAAGGGTGCACAGGGTATAGAACGCTGCGTCGTTGTGGATGGCGAAATGGCGGACAAGGAGTTGGTTAATTTGGAGATGGTGCGTATCAAGAAAGTGGGGCAGTCAAGCGCTGGACTAGAGATATTCCTGCAAGACGGACGCTATGGTGTGATGCGCAATGGGAAGGTCACCTGCCCTGCCAAATTCAAAAAGGTAGAACGATTGCAGGGTGATTGCACGTTCTTCGCACTGGGCACCTATGCCGTACGCAATGGAAAAGACTCTCTGAAACAAACGGACGTGACGACGGTCATCGACGGAAAGGGGCAGGATTTGCAAGTAAAACTGCAAGGAAAAGTATTTTGGTACAAAGGTTACTTCTGCGGTGTGGATGAAAGAGAAACATATTCCTACATCAACTGCTGGGATCCTATAGGCAATTCCTATTATTATGACACTTATCCCGATTTCCATACCGTGGCAGGTGTGGAGATAGGTTGGGCAAAAGAGCACGTGCCAACGGAGTTCCACTGCAAGAAACTTCGCTACTCCACAGGACGGGTGAGCCCACGATTTGATGAATGGGAAATGTTCTACAACCGCAACATCATCATCGCTCGCGACTACTTAATCGTGAAGAAGGATCATAACCATTCCTATCGCATCAGCGGTTATTTGGACGACAGCGTATTGGTGGAGAGTGATGAACAATATGGCTATCAACAGATATTCCCTAATGGAAAAAAGGGGCAGTGTTTCAGTAAATTACCAAAAGAAACTATCCGTATTGCGTGTCCCAGGAAGTTGGGATTGCGACGGGTAGACACTTCATCATACTGAGACGACGCAGCCTCACAAAAGAAAGGCGGACTTACAGATAGTGTAAGTCCGCCTTCTGTTTGTGGCGTATGCCAACAACAATTAGAGGCTGCCGGCAATGAGGATGAGCACGAGGAGACCGAGGATGGCGTAGAGTTCGGGGAACACGGCGAGGACCATGGTCGTACCGAAAGCGTTGTGACCACCACCGATTGCGGAAATACCGTTCGCACATACTTTTGCCTGACGGATGGCAGAGAAGAGGGCTACAAGACCGCAAGCGAGACCTGCACCGAGGATACCGGCTGCAATGCCCATGTTGCCTGCAGCGGCAGACAAGTGGCTCGACAGCATGAAGAAGCCGACGAAACCATAAAGACCCTGTGATGACGGGAGGGCTGCGAGAGCGATGTACGAACCACCGGCAGCAGGGTTCTTCTTGTATGCGCCAATTGCTGCGTTACCGCAGATTGTTACTCCGTAGGCTGAACCTACGCCGGAGAGTCCTACGCAGAGGGCTACTCCTAAATAAGCCAAAATTAATTCCATAATGTTTGATTGTTTGTTATTTGTAATGAATTTTTGATTTTTACTGTTTACTTTTTGTAGGTCTTTACCTTGAAGGGTGTGTATGCCTTTCCGCCGCCTTCGAATTCGGCATTCTTGAAGAACTCGACGAAGGTGAGACGCATCGGGTGTACGAATGAGGAAATCATACACAGACCAAAGTTGATGCCGTGGCCGAGCAACAGGATGATGAAGAGCGGAAGCCAGCGGATTCCCCACGACATGCCGTCGGTCAGTTGGAAGGCAAGTTGGTTGAACACGCCTCCGAGGACGCCACCGGTGAGTCCGAGAGCGAACAGACGGATGTAACTGAGGAGGTCGCCAAGGAGTCCGGTCGCCATACCATAGGTTGCCCACACGCCGCTACCGAAATTGACGAGCGGATTCTTGCCGGGCGAATTGTAGAAGAAGATGCCCAACGCGCTGAGTCCCATTACGCCATAGAGGAAGTAGATGAAGACTTGCGGAAGCGTCACACCACAGGCAGGAACGCCAAAGCAGATGATGGCTGCGATGATGATGGCTACCCACGACATTTTGCCGACGGCGAAACGCCAACCGAAGA
>JAFLUS010000252.1 GCA_022508685.1 Prevotellaceae bacterium
GAACATTAACTGATACATTTATGAATTCACTTCATCAACGTATTGACGTGGCAGATGTGCTGCGGGGGGTTGCCGTCATGGGCATCATCTTGCTGCATTCCATTGAGCATTTCAATTTTTATGCGTTTCCCGATACGGCGAACCAGAGTGCGTGGCTGAATTTTACGGACAGCGCCGTGTGGAACGGACTGTTCTTTGCTTTCGGCGGAAAGGGATATACCATATTCGCTTTGCTGTTTGGATTCAGTTTCTTCATCATGGACGACCGACAGCGGCAACGTGGGTATGATTTCCGGTTGCGGTTCTGCTGGCGATTGGTGCTGCTGTTCCTGTTGGGCAATTTGAATGCGGCATTCTTCACGGGCGAAGTGCTGGTGCTCTACTCCATTGTGGGATTTATTCTGCCGCTGACGTGTCGGCTGAGCGACCGCTGGCTGATGGGCATTGCCTGCGTGTTGCTTGCACAGCCAATGGCGCTCTATTTCACAATTCGGGCGTGTTTTGACGCTTCTTTTGTGGTGCCCACCCTGCCAACGAACGCATTTTGGGCTGCAGCCTATGAGGTGCAGAGTGGCGGCACGTTTTGGGAGACGGTGCGCGTGAACCTGTGGGAAGGACAGTTGGCAAGTCTCGCGTGGGCGTGGGACAACGGACGTGTGTTTCAAACGGCGGCACTCTTTCTGTTCGGTCTGCTGATTGGTCGGCGAGGATGGTTTCGTCGCGAGCACTGCCATGTTTGGCACAAAGTGCTGCTCGGTGCACTTGCTGCATTCTTCCCGCTCTACGGATTGAGCAACATGTTGCCGGACTTCATCAGCAACAAGGCTGTGCTCACTCCGCTGTTGCTGGTGGTATCGTCGTTGCACAAGTTTGCCTTCACACTGATTTTGGTATCGGCAATCATTTACCTTTATTATGAAACAACCGGTGGGAAACGCTTGATGATGCTTGCTCCCTACGGACGAATGAGCCTGACGAACTACCTGACGCAGAGCATGGTCGGTTCGATGATTTTCTACAACTGGGGCTTCGGCATGTTCCGCTATTTGGGCATCACGGCAAGCGTGTGCGTCGGTGCATTGCTGTTCCTGCTTCAGTTGGCTTTCTGCCATTGGTGGATGCGTCACCATCAGCACGGCCCTTTCGAATACGTGTGGAGGAAAGCGACGTGGGTAGGCAAACAACCGAAACAATAACAACACATCGTGCACTTCTGGCGGATTCGCAGAAGTGCACGATGTGTTTTGGGAAGCGTTTTCCTTATTTCTTCAGCACATACTTGATGAAGGCGTAACCACCAAAGATTTGCAGCAGAATGCCCGGGATGCCGATGCGGAAATCTTGAAATCCCTTGACCAACGAACCTGCCAGCAGCGACTCAATGGACGAACCGACTACCTGATACAGCAACACGATGGCTGCGAGCAAGAGGAGGTTGACCATCTGATAACGGCGTGCAATGTAGGCTGCACTGAGGGCAAGCAGGGTCGACTTGATGAGCAATGCGGGCAGCACTGCCAATGGCGGCATGCCGAACAACAAATGGTTGAGCAACGGAGAGGCTACGGCTGTGAGCAGACCGACTTGCCAACCATATTTGTAGGCACCGATGAGGGTAAAGAAATAGATGGGCAGCAGTGTCAGTCCACCGTTGGGGACGAGGTGACACAGTTGCGGCAACACCATGTTGCCGATGATGAAAAGTGTCGCAAACATGAAGGTGCGACTCTCGCGATAGGTCAGCGAGTAGAGATTTACGGATGTTGCATTCATATTCTGATTGATTTAATGTTGTTGACGTTGTTTCATTTCTTCAAAATGCTGACGCAGACAGGCTTCGACATCGTCTGCCGTCGTGGCTGCAGCGACAATCTTTTCCAACGGACAGCGTCCGTCGTCGGGGGTCGCAATGCTGTCCACCAACGTGCCGTAGGTGTAGGCGATTCCCGCCACGTCTAACAGCGGAAGAGCCGTGCGGCTGATGACTTCGGCATAGAGTTCGCGGACGTGTCCCCGCACCATCAGTCCCGCAGCAGCCTTGCCCACGACTTTGTCTGCCACACGGGCACCATGCAACCGCTGCGGTTCGTTGTCGAGCAACCAAATGAGGTCGCGAACGCCCTTGCGGTCGTAGGTCGTCACTTCGCCGTCGTGGTCAACGACCAACGAGCAAGCAGTCGTGCGCAGGATGTCTGCCAATGTCTGCATGGCAAAGTTATGCTTTTTCTATGAGGTCGACCAGTCGTCCCATCTGCTGCGGAATGCGGATGCGTTGCGGACATTTCGACTGACACTCCCGACAGCCCGTACATGCCGTTGCCAATTCCTTCGGCGACAACGCTCGATTATATCCAGCAACAAAGGAAGCCTGCCGTTCTGCGAAATCGGGAGCCGACGTTTCGGTCGGCGGCAACGTTCCCTCATTGACGCATTTATTATAATATGTAAAGTTGCCGGGAATATTCACGCCGTAAGGGCACGGCATGCAGTAACTACATTGCGTACAAGGAATCGTCGGGTAGGCAGCCACGTTCTTGGCAATCTCTTCGAGCAACGCCAATTCATCGCTCGTGCAAGGGTCAAGCGGCGAATACGTCTTCACGTTGTCGACGAGGTGCTCCATGTAAGTCATTCCGCTCAATGCCGTCAGCACATTGGGATAAGTGCCGCAGAAGCGGAATGCCCACGAGGCAATGCTGTCGTTGGGACGGCGTTCGCGCAATTGTCGGTTGTACACCTCCGGCAGATTGGCCAATCTTCCACCCAACAGCGGCTCCATCATGACGTTCTGAATACCGCGTTTCTCGCACTCTGTATACAGATATTCAGCATTCTCGTTGCGCGTGTTCACCTCCTTGGCATGCCGCCAGTCCACATAGTTCATCTCGATTTGAGCAAAATCCCAACGGTACTTGTCGTGCGTATCCATCAAATGGTTGAACACAGCCACGTCGGCATGATAAGAAAATCCGAGATTGCGGATGCGGCCAGCCTCACGTTCCTTCAACAGAAAATCCAACAGCCCATTGTCGATGAACCGCTTTTGGAACGTGTCGAGCCCGCCCATGCCAATACCATGCAACAGGTAGTAGTCGATGTAGTCGGTCTGCAAATACTCGAACGACTTGCGGTACAT
>JAFLUS010000253.1 GCA_022508685.1 Prevotellaceae bacterium
CTTATAGTGCATATACCTCACAGGGTAGTTAGTTGCGAATTTCGCAACTAAAAAATGGCGGCATGGCGAGGTGCAGTATGGGCTCATTGGGGCAGGTGTGGAAAGATATAAGAAGGACGTCTTATCTTACGAAAGAAAAACGCCTCATCTCACGATGAAGCGTTTTATAAAAAAAGAGTTACAAACCTTTAATTTTGATGCCAAATGTTTCACAACATCGTAGCGGCATCGCAAAAGTACTTTTGTGATTGGATATACGAAATTTGCTTTTACGAGTGCAAAATTAGGCATTTTTCGGATAACCACCAAATGTTTTGCAAAAAAATGAACTTTTTTCCGTAACTTTGCAGCGTAATTAAAACTGAAGAATCTGAACAAATGGCATTAAAAGCAGGTATTGTGGGGCTTCCCAACGTGGGAAAATCCACGCTCTTCAATTGTCTGTCGAGCGCAAAGGCGCAGGCAGCCAATTTTCCGTTCTGCACCATCGACGCCCAAATGGGGCAGGTCAGCGTTCCCGACGAACGACTGACGCGGCTGGCAGAAATCGTGCATCCGGGACGCATCGTGCCCGCCGTGTGCGACATCGTCGACATTGCCGGGCTTGTCAAGGGTGCAAGCAAGGGCGAGGGGCTCGGCAACCAGTTCCTCGGCAACATCCGCGAATGCGACGCTATCATCCATGTGCTGCGCTGCTTCGACAACGGAAACATCGTCCATGTTGACGGAACGGTAGACCCCGTGCGCGACAAGGAAATCATCGATACCGAACTCCAACTCAAGGACCTCGAAACGGTGGAGGGTCGCATCCGCCGTGTCGAAAAGCAGGCCAACGTCGGTGGCGACAAAATGGCGAAGGTGGAATACAACCTTCTGCTCCGTTACAAGGAGGCGTTGGAACAGGGTCGCAGTGCCCGCACCGTCGAACTGCAGAACGACGAGGAAGAGAACGTTGCCCGGCAAATGTTCCTGCTCACCACCAAGCCGGTGCTCTATGTCTGCAACGTCGACGAGGCTGCGGCTGCCAACGGCAATGAATATGTAGAACGCGTGCGCGAGGCGGTGAAGGACGAAGATGCCGAACTCATCGTCATTTCGGCACAGACCGAGGCCGACATTGCCGAACTGGAAACGTATGAGGAGAAGCAGATGTTCCTCGAGGACCTCGGGCTCAGCGAGAGCGGTTGCAACCGGCTCATCAAGGCCATCTACAGCCTGCTCAACCTGCAGACCTTCATCACTGCCGGCCCCATGGAGGTGAAGGCATGGACGTACCGGCGCGGTTGGAAGGCTCCGCAGTGTGCCGGCGTCATCCACACCGATTTCGAGAAAGGGTTCATCCGTGCCGAAGTCATCAAATATGACGACTACATCCGCTACGGCAGCGAATCGGCTGTCCGCGAGGCCGGAAAGATGGGCGTCGAAGGCAAGGACTACGTCGTGCAAGACGGCGACATCATGCACTTCCGCTTCAACGTGTAAGAAGTTACATCAATCTGCTGCAACAACATGACGACGTTATTTATAGACTGGAATCCATCCATTGAGGTTTTCACGCTCGGCTCGCTCACCGTGCGCTGGTATGCGCTGTGCTGGATGGCAGGACTGGCTGCTGCCTACCTCATCGTCCGCCGGCTCTATCAGGCGGAGGGCATCGACCCCGTCAGGACGGCGAAAGGGAAATGGGAACCTACGGGCAAGTTCGACCCGCTCGTGTTCTACGCCTTCATCGGCGTGGTGCTTGGTGCGCGGCTTGGGCATTGCCTGTTCTACGAACCCGACTATTTTCTGTCAAGCGGCAAGCACATCATCGAAATGCTGCTGCCGATACGTTTTGCCCCCGATTCGTGGTCGTGGAAGATGGTCGGATATAGCGGACTGGCAAGCCACGGAGGTGCTGCCGGTCTGTTCATCGCGCTGCTGCTCTACGTGCGCCGCACGGGTGTCGGCATGTGGCGCGTGCTCGACATGATTGCCTTGGTCGCACCGCTGACGTCGTTCTTCATCCGCATCGGCAACCTGATGAACTCCGAAATCATCGGCAAGCCGACGGACATGCCGTGGGGATTTGTTTTCCACACGTCGGACGCGCTCGTCGACGGACAATTGGCTGCACGCCACCCTTCGCAACTTTATGAAGCACTGGCATACCTGCTCATCTTCTTCATCGGGTGGCGGCTCTACCGAGGCGCGGCAGCCAGTGCGAAGGACAATGAAGCCGCACCCACGCGCCGCAGCATCGGTTCGGGTTTCTATTTCGGTTTCTGCCTGACCACCATTTTCCTCTTCCGCTTCTTCATCGAATTTCTGAAAGAAGTGCAAGGCGGAACCGACGACGGTTCGACCGTTCTCGACATGGGACAGATGCTGAGTCTGCCGTTCGTGCTGGTGGGATTGTTCTGCATGTGGCGGTTGCCGGGCATTCGCAACAATAAATAAGGAGAAGCGATGCGCAAACTGAAAGTGACGGAAATGGGGCGCATGAACGTTGAGGAGTTTCGGCAGAGTGCGAAACTTCCGCTCGTGGTCGTGCTCGACGACGTGCGCTCGATGTACAATGTCGGCAGTGTGTTTCGCACGAGCGATGCCTATCGCGTGTCGTCCATTTACCTCTGCGGCATCACCGCCACGCCTCCCCACACCGAAATTCACAAGACTGCACTGGGGGCAGAAGACTCCGTCGCATGGACTTATTTCCCGTCAGCCCACGATGCCGTCGATGCCCTGCACGCCGACGGCTACACCGTCTTGGCATTGGAACAGGCTGAAGGCAGCATCGACCTGTCTGCGCTGCACGCCGACCAATTGCACGGCGACCGCTTCGCCCTCGTGTTGGGCAACGAAGTCAAAGGCGTTCAGCAGTCAGTCGTCGACCGCTGCGACGGCTGCATCGAACTGCCGCAGTTCGGCACCAAGCATTCTCTCAATGTCGCCACCGCCGCCGGCATCGCCATTTGGGAATTCTTCCGCTTGTTGCGTGGCGGAAGGCTGCAATGAGACGGCAAAAATAAAAAATCTTTTTCAGGCGTTGCCTTGCAGTTGCGCCACAAGTTCGTCGACGGAAAGGAGCGTCTGTTCGCCCGTTTCCATATTCTTGAGCATCACCTTTCCGGCTTCCAGTTCCGTTTCGCCCA
>JAFLUS010000254.1 GCA_022508685.1 Prevotellaceae bacterium
CCCACATTCTGACGCTTCCACCACACACCCGCGTGTTCTGCGGACATGGGCAGGACACGAGCATCGACTACGAACTCAATTATAATCCCTATTTATAAAAGAACTATGAACAATAGCAAAGAATTGCAACCTATCAAGCAACGCTATGGCATTGTCGGCAACTCCGACGGACTGAACCGTGCATTGGACATCGCCATACAGGTGGCACCGACCGACCTCAGCGTACTGATTGAAGGCGAGAATGGTGTGGGTAAAGAAGCAATTCCACGCATCATTCACGACAATTCTACACGCAAGCATCAGAAATATTTTGCCATCAACTGCGGCTCTATCCCCGAAGGAACGATTGATTCTGAACTGTTCGGACACGAAAAAGGCGCATTTACCGGAGCCATCGGTGAGCACGAAGGCTACTTCGGTGCTGCCAACAAAGGCACGCTGTTTCTCGATGAGGTGGGCGAACTTCCGCTTTCCACCCAAGTGCGCCTCCTGCGCGTGCTCGAGACGGGCGAATACCTCCGCGTCGGTTCCAACGAAGTGCGAAAAACCGACGTCCGCATCATTGCCGCCACCAACGTCAAGATGCAGAAAGCCATTCGCGAAGGACGATTCCGCGAAGACCTCTACTATCGTCTCGCCACCATTCCCATTTCCATTCCGCCACTGCGCGAACGAGGTTCCGACATCTATCTGCTCTTCCGCAAGTTTGCCGCCGACGTGGCCGAGAAGTACCGCCTCGACCCTATCAGCCTGACCGACGAAGCACGCCGGCTGCTCAATGCCTACAAATGGCCCGGAAACATTCGTCAACTGAAGAACGTGGTGGAGCAACTGAGCATCATTTCGCGCGAACGCGAAATCACCGTCGACATGCTCCAAGCCGCAGGCATCACCGACGACAGCCTCTCTGCAGGCGGACTCGTCTTGGCACGCGACACCTCCCATTCCCCTTCGGAGGAAAGTTATGCCAACGAGCGCAACCTCCTCTGGCAACAATTGTTCACGCTCAGCAAGGAAATCAAGGAACTCAAGGAGTTGATTCATGCCAACACCACGCAAATGGCAAGCATCGACCCTCACCACCCCGCCGAGTATGTCAGTTACAACCCTATCGGCAGCGACGGCAACATCATGATTCAGCGCCCTGCCACCATTACAACCATGGCTGACCGCACACGCCGTGCCGACGACATCGAAACCGCTGAAGCCTATGTCGAAGAGGCACCGCGTTCGATGAAGGAACTGACTGCGCAAACCATCGTCGAAGCACTGAAACGCAATAACTACAATCGCAAACGCACGGCACGCGAACTCGGCATCAGCGAACGCACTATCTACCGCCGTATTAAAGAAATGGGATTAGAACTATGAACCTCCTTTCCTCACTCCGTCGTCGCCGACTTACCACCGCTGGCGTGCTCACGCTCATCGCGCTTGTCGTCTTCACCGCCTGTCAAATCAGTTACTCCTTCAACGGCTCAAACATTGACTACAGCAAGGTGCGCACCGTCAGCATCGACAAGTTTCCCATCCGCTGCGCCTACGTCTGGGCACCCATGGAGTCCATGTTCTACAACAGCCTGAGCGACGAATATGCCAACAAGACCAAGTTGCAAGTGCTCAAGCGCAACGGCGACCTCCAACTGGCAGGCGAAATCACCGAATACTCCCAACTCAACAAAGCCATCTCCAGCGACGGCTATGCTGCGCAGACGCAGTTGAAAATGACCGTCAACGTGCGCTTTGTCAACAACACCAAGCATTCGGATGACTTTGAAAAGTCGTTCACCGCCACTGCCGAATACGATTCATCCCAACAACTCAATGCCGTACAGGAAGAACTGGTGCAACAGATGATTGACGACCTCGTCGACCAAATCTTCAATGCCACCGTCGCCAACTGGTAATCCCATTCCACATCATCATCGCTATGCGCACCCTACCCGCTGAATGGCATCACCAAGACCTCGTGCAACTCACGTGGCCTCATGCCGACACCGACTGGGCACCTCTCCTGCCCGACGTCATCGACTGCTATTGCCAAATCGCCCACGAAATTGCCCGACGGCAACCCCTCCTCATCGTCACTCCCGACATCGACGAAACGCGTCGCCAATTGGGCAACACCGAGAACATCCGCTTCGTCGCCTGCCCCACCAACGACACGTGGGCACGCGACCACGCCTTCATCTCCACACTCGACGACGACGGACAACGTCATCTGCTCGACTTCCAATTCAATGGGTGGGGCATGAAATTCGCAGCCAATCACGACAACTGCATCAATCGCCACCTCCGTGACAGCGGCACCCTTGCCGGCATCTACGAGCCCCACCTCGACTTCGTGCTCGAAGGCGGCAGCATCGAGTCCGACGGCTGTGGCACTATCCTTACCACCGCCTCCTGCCTGCTCGCCCCCAACCGCAACGACATGCTCACTCCGCACGACATCGAGCAGCAACTCCTCCGCTTCTTCAACGCCCGACAAGTGCTTTGGCTGCATCATGGCTATCTCGCAGGCGACGACACCGACGGACACATCGACACCCTTGCCCGTCTCTGCCCCGACCACACCATTGCCTACGTTTCCTGTTCCGACCCTTCCGACGAACATTTCTCCGAACTGCAACTCATGGAGCAGGAACTGCGCCAACTGCGCACCCTCTCGGGACAACCCTATCGGCTCATCCCGCTCCCAATGCCCGCAGCCATCTACGAAGAGGACTTCGCCCCAGTGCCTACGGCAGACAAGAGCGACCGACTCCCTGCCACCTACGCCAATTTCCTCATCATCAACGGAGCCGTCCTCTACCCCACCTACGCACAACCTGACAACGACGAACAGGCGCGGCGCCAACTCCAACAAGCCTTTCCCCATCACGACATCGTCGGCATCGACTGCCGCGTCCTCATCCGTCAGCACGGCTCGCTCCACTGCTGCACCATGCAATATCCGTCGGCAAATTCTAAATAAAAATTTGGAATTTTCTTTTTGTTTCGGGCAGTTGAAACCGCCTGTAAATAGGTGCTTTTCGGCGTGCGCATAAACGTTTCGAGGCGTGCGCATACGCGTTTTCAGGCGTATGCATAAGCGTGTTCACGTTTATG
>JAFLUS010000255.1 GCA_022508685.1 Prevotellaceae bacterium
TTGAAATTCATCTTGTAGAGACTATTGAGGCGCATTCCGTGCTTTTGGGCGATGGAATACATGCTGTCGCCACGTTGGATTTTGTACCACTGACCCTTCATTTCGGCAGGGCCTTTGGCGGCTTTCTTTTTCAGATAGATGATGTCGCCGTCGCCAATTTCCATGTCTTCGAAGGCTTCGTTGTAGTCCAGCAGACGCTGTTTGCTCAATTTCGTTTCTGCCGCAAGCGATTCCCATGTGTCGCCACTGTAGGCAATGACGCAGGGAATGCCGTTGTTCTGCGTGCGGGGATGGAAAGCACGAGGATGCTTGGGTGCTGCCGGCAGTTCGGGCATGACGAACTTGGGTGCGTTGGGGTCTTCATCGAGGTCGTCGAGTTTGTAGAGTTCGATGATGCTGATGAGTCGGTCGGCATAGGTGGGGCTCGTGGCGTAGCCGCAAGCCTTGAGACCGCGTGCCCATCCCTTGTAGTCGAGGATGCTCAGACGGAAGAGGCGTTGGTAGCGGGGACGGAGCAGAAATTTGGAATGGTCCTCGAAACTTTGTTGGGGCGAATCGTAGACGCGAAATCGCTCGTTTCGGTTGTCGTCGAAGTGGGTGACGTAGGGCCCTTGCCAGTCGGCGCCACACTTGATGCCGAAGTGGTTGTTGCTTTTCTTTGCCAGTTCGCTGTTTCCGCCACCGCTTTCGAGCAAGCCTTGCGCCAGTGTGATGCTGGCGGGAATGCCGTGGGTGCGCATCTGTTCCACTGCCACTTCCTTGTATTGTTCGATATAGCGTTCGAAGGCGCTGCTGCGTGTCTGCGCCGTGATGGTGCAAGGGAGCAGAAGGAGCGCAAGAATGTAGAAATGGCGGAGGATGGAGAGTCTGTTCATTGTTGTAGGATGAGGGATTATTTCAGATAGGATGCGTCGAAATAGACAGGCAACAGGTGGGTTGCGCGGTCGACGAAGTAGATGCCTTCGGTGCCGTAGAGCATGACGCGGATGGGGCGTCCGAAGCGGGTCTCCGTCTCGAGCAGCACTTGGCGGCACGAACCGCAGGGAGCGATGGGACGGAGGGTGAAGTTGCCGTGCACGTCGCGTGCAGCACAGCAGAGCATATCGATGGCTGTGTCGGGATAGCGGCTGTTGGCATAGAACAGGGCGGTGCGTTCGGCACAGAGTCCCGACGGATAGGCGCTGTTCTCTTGGTTCGACCCGCTGACGATGGTGCCGTCCGCCAACAATACGGCAGCACCGACACTGAAGTTGGAGTAAGGCGCATAACTGCGGTACGTGGCTTGCTTGGCTTCGGCGAGCAGTGCGCGTTCCGTTTCGTTAAGTTCGTCCTCAGTCTTCATGACGACGGGGACGTTGAATGACAAATCTTTCATCGGTATGCAGAATTTAAGGTGTTGGCGCGTGTGCCGCATCAATAGATGCTGGCACGGAGTTCCTTGATGTCGTCCGATGCGATGTAGTCGTCGTACTCCATCAGTTTGTCGATATGTCCCTTCGGACCGAGTTCGATGATGCGGTTTGCCACGGTCTGGATGAATTCGTGGTCGTGGCTGGCGAAGAGGATGTTGCCCTTGAAGAGTTTGAGGTTGTTGTTGAACGCCTGAATTGATTCGAGGTCGAGGTGGTTGGTCGGCGTGTCGAGAATGAGGCAGTTGGCATTCTTGAGTTGCATACGTGCAATCATACAGCGCATCTTCTCGCCTCCCGACAGCACGTTGACCTTCTTCAGCACTTCCTCGCCCGAGAACAACATTCTGCCAAGGTAACCCTTGAAGAACACTTCGTTGCCTTCGCCAAACTGCGACAGCCATTCCACCAGATTCTTGTCGGATTGGAAGAATTCCGTATTGTCGAGCGGCAGGTATGCCGTCGTGATGGTCACGCCCCACTTGTAGGTACCTGCCTGCGGCTGGCGGTTGCCGTTGATGATTTCAAACAGCGCCGTCATCGCACGTGGGTTGTGGCTCAGGAACACCACCTTTTCGCCCTTCTCCACCGTGAACGACAAATCGTCGAACAGCACCGTTCCGTCGTCCTCCACGGCACGCAGTCCTTCCACTTCCAATATCTGATTGCCGGGCTCGCGCTCCATCGTGAAGATGATGCCCGGATATTTGCGAGTAGACGGTGTAATCTCCGCCACATTGAGTTTCTCCAACATCTTCTTGCGGCTCGTCGTCTGCTTGCTCTTGGCAGCATTGGCAGAAAATCGGCGGATGAACTCTTCCAATTCGCGCTTCTTCTCCTCCGCCTTCGCCTTCTGGTTCTGCAACTGACGCAAGGCAAGTTGCGACGATTCATACCAGAACGAATAGTTTCCGGCAAACATGTTCACCTTGCCGAAGTCAATGTCGACCGTGTGCGTCGATACGGCATCAAGGAAGTGGCGGTCGTGGCTGACCACCAGCACCGTGTGTTCGAAGTTGGCGAGGAAATCCTCCAACCAACTCACCGTGTCGAGGTCGAGGTCGTTCGTCGGCTCGTCGAGCAACAAGTTGTCGGGATTGCCATAGAGCGCCTGTGCCAACATCACGCGCACCTTCTCCTTACCCGTCAGTTCCGACATCAACTTGTAGTGCAAATCCTCCTTCACGCCCAGTCCGCTCAGCAAAATCGCAGCGTCGCTCTCGGCGTTCCAGCCGTCGAGTTCGGCAAAACGCTCCTCCAACTCGGCAGCCCGCACGCCGTCCTCGTCCGTGAAATCCGTCTTGGCATAGAGCGCATCCTTCTCCTGCATAATCTCCCACAGCACGGAGTGCCCCATCATGACGGTGTTGAGCACCGTGCAGTTGTCATACTTGAAGTGGTCCTGCGACAGCACCGAAAGCCGTTCGCCCGGTCCCAACGAAATCTGACCCTTCGCCGGTTCCAGTTCGCCACTGATGGCCTTGAGCAACGTCGACTTTCCTGCACCGTTTGCACCAATGATGCCGTAAATATTTCCATTCGTGAACTTCATGTTCACATCCTTGTAGAGTACGCGCTTGCCAAACTGTATGGCAAGGTCCGAAATGGTAATCATAAATCGTCTGTCAAAAATTTTCGCAAATTTACGGAAAAATCGGCAAAATGGCGAAATATTGGGCAAGAAA
>JAFLUS010000256.1 GCA_022508685.1 Prevotellaceae bacterium
TTCAATTTGGAGTGCACTCCAGATGCAACGGAAGTGCACTCCAAATTTCATAAAAGTGGAATGTGGTGTAGGGTGGTGTAAATCAGGAGTTTATAGTGTATATACCTTGAAGGGTAGTTAGTTGCGAATTTCGCAACTAAAGGATGCTTCTGTAATTTGCAGAAGAAGCCTCGCGCGCACGCGCGTACCTTTTATATATTATATAGGGCAATATATGTGATAGGAGGATTTGCCGAAGCGTAGGGACTGACTGACACGTCTGACAGAATGGCATATATGGGGGCGTGGGTGGCAAAATGGGGGAGGAGGGCTGGCGTGGCACGGATTTTGCACCATGGGTGGATGAAAACAGAACCAAAATCAATCATCAAATGAAACAAAAAGGTAATATTGGCGTAACGACCGAGAATATTTTCCCGGTCATTAAGAAGTTTCTCTATTCGGAGAACGAGATTTTTATCCGTGAAATTGTCAGCAATGCCGTTGATGCTACGCAGAAGTTGCGTACATTGGCATCGAAGGGCGAGTTGAAGGGTGAAACCGGCGACTTGACGGTGCGCGTGACGGTAGACAAGAAGAAGGGTACGCTGACGGTGAGCGACCGCGGTATTGGTATGACGGCTGAGGAAATCGACCGCTATATCAATCAGATTGCGTTCTCGGGTGCCAACGACTTCCTCGATAAGTATAAGGACGATGCACAGGCCATTATCGGTCACTTCGGACTGGGTTTCTACTCGTCGTTCATGGTGTCGAAGAAGGTGGAGATTGTGACGAAGAGTTGGCAAGAAGGTGCGCAAGCCGTGAAGTGGTCGTGCGACGGCAGTCCGGAATACAAGATTGAGGACGCGAAGCGTGAGGACCGCGGTACGGACATCGTGATGTATATCGACGACGACTGCAAGGATTTCCTCGAAGAGGCGAAGGTGGAACAACTGCTGAAGAAGTTCTGCCACTTCCTGCCCGTGCCGGTGGCTTTCGGCAAGAAGAAGGACTGGAAGGACGGCAAGCAAGTGGAGACGGAGGAGGACAACGTCATCAACGACACGACGCCGCTGTGGACGAAGAAGCCGAGCGACTTGAAGGATGAGGACTACAAGGCGTTCTATCGTGAACTCTATCCCATGAGCGACGAACCGCTGTTCTGGATTCACCTCAATGTGGACTATCCGTTCCACCTGACGGGGGTACTGTATTTCCCGAAGGTTCGCTCGAACTTCGATTTGCAGAAGAACAAGATTCAACTCTACTGCAATCAGGTATTCGTGACGGAGGAGGTGGAAGGCATCGTTCCCGACTTCCTGACGTTGCTCCATGGTGTCATTGATTCTCCGGACATTCCGCTGAACGTGAGCCGCAGTTACTTGCAGAGCGACCAGAATGTGAAGAAGATTTCGACGTACATCTCAAAGAAGGTGAGCGACCGACTGAGCAGCCTGTTCAAGACCGACCGTGCGGACTTTGAAGCCAAATGGGACGACATCAAGATTTTCATCCACTACGGAATGCTTTCGGAGACGGACTTCTACGACAAGGCAAGCAAGTTTGCCCTGCTCAAGGATACGGACGGCAAGTTCTACACGTATGACGAATACAACACGCTCATCAAGGACCAGCAGACGGACAAGGACGGTAACCTCATTTATCTGTATGCCAACAACAAGGAGGCGGAGTTCAGTTACATCGAAGCCGCACAGCGCAAGGGCTACAACGTGCTGCTGATGGACGGCGAACTCGACCCCGCCATGGTGGGAATGTTCGAACAGAAGTTTGAGAAATGCCGCTTCAACCGCGTCGATGCCGACGTCGTCGACCGCCTCATCGTGAAGGACGATGCGCAGACGGGCGAAGCGCTGGATGCCGGAAAGCAGGAACTGCTGCAAGGCGTGTTCCAAACGCAGATGCCTAAACTTGCGGGAACTGAATTCCACGTAGAAACGCAGGCTATGGGCGAAACGGCTGCTCCCATTGTCATCACGCAGAGCGAGTATATGCGCCGTATGAAGGACATGGCGAAACTGCAGCCCGGCATGGCATTCTATGGCGAGATGCCCAACATGATGAACATCGTGCTGAACACCGACCACCAGTTGATAAAGACGGTGCTCGCAGACAGCGAGAAAGCCGTAGGCGAAGCACTGAAGCCCATCGATGCCGAAATTGCAGGGCTGACGGCTCGTCGCGACGCCATCAACCAGCAGAACAAAGACTTGAAGTGGGACGAAATTCCGCAGGAGCGTAAGGACGACCTCAGCGCGACCGAAAAGGAAATGGAGGAACAGAAGCAGAAGAAGACGGCCGTTATGGGCGAATATGCTGCCGACAACAAGGTGGTTCATCAACTCATCGACCTCGCATTGTTGCAGAATGGTCTGTTGCGCGGTGAAGCATTGAACAACTTTGTTCGTCGCTCTATCGAACTCATCTAAATACGTAGGACTGACATGCAAATCGTCCTCACGTTCATTATCGTTGCCCTTGCCGTGGCATACGCCGGAAACAGGATTGTTCGGCGGTTGCGCGGCAAGGGCAACGCTTGTTCATGCGAACATTGTCCGCATGGCTGTAAAAGTGCGGAGACGCCTCCGCTGACTTGTACGGATTGTCCGTTGCAATCGGGGTGCAGCAGTGTGCGCAAGGAGGAAATGAAGGAAAAGTGACTGACGTTGCACACGTTAGATTATCGTAAGGAAAGTGATATGACGAACTGGGCGATGCTGATTGCAGCAGGATTGATGGAGGTAGGATTTACGTTTTGCCTCGGAAGAACGAAAATGGCGACGGGGAAAGAACTGGGACTTTGGTGGTGTGGGTTTGTGATTTGCCTGATGTTGAGCATGTTTCTTATGACCAAAGCGGCAGAACGGCTTCCCATTGGCACGGTTTATCCGGTGTGGACCGGTATCGGTGCTGTCGGTGCCGTGTTGGTGGGCATCTTCTTTTTCAATGAACCGGCAACCTTTTGGCGCATCTTCTTCATCACGACGTTGATAGCCTCGATAGTCGGACTGAAATTGATTTCGTAGGAATGGT
>JAFLUS010000257.1 GCA_022508685.1 Prevotellaceae bacterium
ATTATGGGATTATTACAAGGAAAGACAGCACTCGTCACTGGTGCTGCACGCGGAATCGGAAAGGCGATTGCCTTGAAATTCGCTGCTGAAGGTGCAAACATCGCGTTCACCGACCTCGTTATCGACGAAAACGGACAGGCTACGGAGCAGGAAATCGCTGCACTCGGCGTGAAAGTGAAAGGCTATGCCAGCAATGCTGCCGACTTTGCACAGACGGAGCAAGTCGTGGCACAGGTGAAGGAAGATTTCGGTTCTATCGACATTCTGGTGAACAACGCCGGCATCACCAAGGACGGTCTCATGCTCCGCATGACCGAACAGCAGTGGGATGCCGTCATCGCTGTCAACCTCAAGTCTGCCTTCAACTTCATCCATGCCTGCACGCCTATCATGATGCGTCAGCGTGGCGGTTCCATCATCAACATGTCGTCTGTCGTAGGTGTTCACGGCAACGCCGGTCAGTGCAACTATTCGGCATCGAAGGCGGGTCTGATTGCCCTCGCCAAGAGCATCGCACAGGAAATGGGTGCAAAGGGCATCCGTGCCAACGCCATCGCACCCGGATTCATCGAAACTGCCATGACGGCAGCGTTGCCCGATGACGTTCGCAAGGACTGGATTCAGAAAATTCCGCTCCGTCGCGGCGGTACCGTCGAAGACATTGCCAACACAGCCGTTTATCTGGCATCCGACCTCTCCAGTTACGTTACCGGTCAGGTCATTCAGGTGGACGGAGGTATGAACACATAATTGCACACCTCATCTCCCCTCTCCTCGCCGAGAGGGGATTTTTCATTCCACCATGCAACCACTCTACGAGGACAACCACCTCATCATTGTTCACAAGCAAGCGGGCGAAATCGTACAGGGCGACAAGACGGGCGACACGCCGCTGTCCGACATCGTGAAGCAATACATCAAGGAGGCGTATGCCAAACCCGGCAACGTCTTCCTCGGAGTCGTCCACCGTCTCGACCGCCCCGTCAGCGGTGCCGTCGTCTTTGCACGCACGAGCAAGGCACTTTCGCGCCTCAACGACATGTTTCGCAACGGCGAAGTACACAAGACCTATTGGGCGATTGTCGAAAAACCGCAGTCACGTTCTGCAGTTTCACCCATCCGTGTCGGCGAAACCGTCACGCTGACCCACTGGCTCGTTCGCAACGAACGGCAGAACAAATCATACGCCTACGACCGCGAAGTGCCTGCTGCGAAGAAAGCCGTCCTCGACTATCAGTTGATTGCCGAAGGCGACCGCTATCTTCTGCTCGAAATTCATCTTCACACCGGTCGTCACCACCAAATCCGCTGTCAATTGGCACACGTCGGACTGCCCATTCGCGGTGATTTGAAATATGGCGCACGCCGCAGCAATCCCGACGGCAGCATCTCGCTTTGCGCACGCAGCGTAGCCTTCACCCACCCCGTCAGCCATCAGCCCGTCAGCGTCGTCTGTCCCGTGCCCGACGAACCGCTGTGGGCAGCCCTCACAGCCGCGACGCATTAGTCCCAACACTCAATGTCGTCGGCAATTTCGGGCAGTTGCGAACGGTGGAACACCGGTTCGCCCACTCCCTGTCGCTTCTGTGCACGATAGTCGTCAGCCAAGCGGAATACATATTTGCCGAGACACACGATGGCAATGAGGTTGCACGCCGTGAGCAACGCCATGCAGAAATCGACGAGGCTCCACGTCAGTTCCAGACTCGACAGCGCACCCAGCATCACAAACACGCCAGCCGACAGCACGCGGTAGACGGTCATCACCGACCGCCGCTGCGACAAGAACCGCACGTTCGTCTCGCCATAATAATAGTTTCCGATAATGCTGCTGTAGGCAAACAGGAAAATGGCAATCGCCACAAACACCGGCCCCACACTGCCCACTTCCGACTGCAAAGCCGCCTGCGTCAGGTTGATGCCGTTGAGCGAATCGTCCGTATAAAGTCCGCTCAACAAGATGATGAACGCCGTGCAGGAGCACACCACGAGCGTATCGGTAAACACCCCGAGCGACTGTATCAGCCCCTGCTTCACAGGATGCGACACCGTAGCCGTCGCAGCAGCATTGGGCGCACTGCCCTCGCCCGCCTCGTTGCTGAACAATCCGCGCTTGATGCCATTCATCATCGCAGCACCCACCGTTCCGCCGATGGCTTGATTGACCCCGAAAGCATTGTCTACAATCAGCCGCAGCACATCGGGAATGAGCGAGACATTCATCACAATCACCACCACCGCCAACACGAGATAGCCCACCGCCATCACCGGAACGACGACACTGCTGAAACGCGCAATGCGCTGAATGCCACC
The DNA here is from genome assembly GCA_022508685.1 of Prevotellaceae bacterium. Classification (GTDB taxonomy): domain Bacteria; phylum Bacteroidota; class Bacteroidia; order Bacteroidales; family Bacteroidaceae; genus UBA3839. Next base: position 2,314 of record JAFLUS010000257.1, read on the forward strand.
GAACACGATGAGGAGCGAAAACACCGACAGCACGATGCCCGCATGGAGCGGTTCGATGCCGAACGCCTCCTGCATCGCCCCGCAGATGGTGTTGGTCTGAATCGAATTGTTGGCAAAACCGAACGTCAACGTGATGAGCACGGCAAACGTGGCAGCCATCCATCGGCTTTTGAGCCCACGCAGAATATAGTAAGCCGGCCCGCCGATAAACGAGTCCGTATGCCTCCGCTTAAACAACTGCGCCAACGTAGACTCCACAAAAGCCGTCGCCGCACCCACCAACGCAATCAGCCACATCCAGAACACGCTGCCCGGCCCGCCAACGGCAATCGCCGTCGCCACACCCGCCAGATTGCCCGTTCCCACGCGACTTGCCAACGACACGGCAAAGGCTTGGAACGAACTGATATGCCGACGCCGATGCTCCCCCGCCGACGGCACCCCCTTGCGGTCGAACAACAGCCGCAGCATCTCGCCCAACATGCGGAACTGCACAAAGCGCGTGCGCCACGTAAACCACAATCCGCACCCGATGAGCGCACCTATCAGCAGATACGTCCACAAATAGTCATTGACTTGTGCCAGCCACACATTGAGCCATCCGTCTTTTGAAAAGAAATCTCCCATCATCTGTCGTTATTTGGTTTCCGACTGCGAAGTTACGGATTTTGAACGAACACGAAG
>JAFLUS010000258.1 GCA_022508685.1 Prevotellaceae bacterium
ATTTATCCCGCCATTTCCGCAAAAAATTCGTAACTTTGCATCGTTTTCATTGAATTACAACGAAAAGAAATGGAAGAATTCATCGTAAACTTGTTTCAAGGGATGCTCGACAACCTCAATTACGGGTGGGTCATTCTGCTCATGGCGGTAGAAAGTTCGTTCATTCCCTTTCCGTCGGAGGTGGTGATGATTCCTGCTGCCTACATGGCTGCGGAAACAGGAGAGATGAGTTTTGCCATGATTATCCTGTGCGGCACACTCGGTGCACTCTGCGGAGCACTCATCAACTATGCGTTGGCTTGTTGGTTGGGACGCCCGATTGTCTACGGATTTGCCAACAGCCGATTGGGGCATGTGTGCCTGATTGACGCTGCCAAGGTGCAGAAGGCTGAAGACTATTTCGACCGTCATGGTGCCGTCTCCACGTTGGTGGGTCGGATGATTCCTGCCATTCGCCAACTGATTTCCATCCCGGCAGGATTGGCACGGATGAACCTCCTTCGCTTCATGCTGTTCACGTGTCTGGGTGCAGCCCTTTGGAATGCCATATTAGTGGCGATTGGCTATGCGTGCCACACGCAAGTGGACAAGGACACGCTCATCGGCATCGTTTCGCACTACAGCCACATCATCGGTATCACGGCCATTGTGCTTGCCGTGCTCGTCGTGGGTTTCCTCGTATGGAAAGCCTTGCACAACAGCGGTGCTGCAACTGCGGACGGAACGGAGCAGAGGGACGAACTCCATACGAAATGACATAAAACGGATACTATATGTTTGAAAATCTATCGGAACGGCTCGAGCGGTCGTTCAAAATACTGAAGGGTGAGGGACGCATCACCGAAATCAATGTTGCCGAAACGCTGAAGGACGTGCGCAAAGCCTTGTTGGAGGCCGACGTCAACTACAAGGTGGCAAAGACGTTCACCGACACCGTCAAGCAGAAGGCTTTGGGACAGAACGTGCTGACTGCCGTCAAGCCCAGCCAGTTGATGGTGAAAATCGTGCACGACGAACTGGCAGCACTCATGGGCGGACACGCCAGCGACCTCAACCTGACGGGACGTCCCACCGTCATTCTGATGGCGGGTCTGAACGGTGCCGGAAAAACCACCATGAGTGGAAAACTGGCGCTCTTGCTCAAAACCAAGATGCACCGCCGTCCACTCCTTGCAGCCTGCGACACCTTCCGTCCTGCCGCAATGGAGCAATTGCGCGTGCTCGCCAATCAAGTCGATGTGCCCATCCATATCGAAGAAGGTGCCACCGACCCCATAGCCGTTGCGCTCAACGCCATTCAGGAAGCGAAGGCTAAAGCCTACGACGTTGTCATTGTCGACACGGCAGGTCGTCAGTCCATCGACGAAGAACTGATGCAGCAAATCGAGCAAATCAAGAATGCCGTACAGCCGCATGAGACCTTGCTCGTCGTCGATGCCATGACCGGACAGGATGCAGTGAACACGGCGCAGACCTTCAACGAACGACTGGCCATAGACGGCGTCATCCTGACGAAACTCGACGGCGACACCCGCGGTGGTGCGGCTTTGAGCATCCGCACCGTTGTCGACAAGCCCATCAAGTTCGTAGGTACAGGCGAAAAGATGGAAGCACTCGACATCTTCCACCCCGACCGCATGGCTGACCGCATTCTCGGCATGGGCGACATCGTGTCGCTTGTCGAACGTGCGCAACAGCAGTTCGACGAGGAGGAAGCCCGCAAGTTGGAGCGCAAAATCGCCAAGAACAAGTTCGACTACAACGACTTCCTGCACCAAATTCAGCAAATCAAGCGAATGGGCAACATCAAGGACCTTGCCAGCATGATACCGGGAGTGAGCAAGGCGTTGAAGGGAATCGACATCGACGACAACGCCTTCAAGAGCGTCGAGGCACTCATCGGCAGCATGACGCCCTACGAACGCGAACACCCCGAATGCATCAACATGAGCCGCAAAATGCGTATTGCGAAAGGAAGCGGAAATTCGATCGACGAAGTCAACCGCATCACGAAGCAATTTGAGCAAATGCGCAAGATGATGCGACAAATGACAGGAGGAAAAATGCAAAAAATGATGGCGAACATGCCCAAAATGCCGGGACGACGCCGATAAACAACACAACGACGATGGAACTGATTGACGGAAAAGCAACAGCCGCACAAATCAAGCAAGAAATTGCGGCAGAAGTGGAACAAATGGTCGCAAACGGCGGCAAACGTCCCCATCTTGCCGCCATTCTCGTCGGACACGACGGAGGAAGCGAAACGTATGTAAAGAACAAAGTGCTGGCATGCGAGCAATGCGGTTTCACCTCCACATTGGTGCGCTATGAAGACGACGTGACCGAAGAAGAACTGTTGCGCAAAGTCGACGAACTGAACCGCGATGCAGATGTCGACGGATTCATCGTGCAACTGCCGTTGCCACGCCATATCAGCGAACAAAAAGTGATTGAGGCCATCGACTACCGCAAGGACGTAGACGGTTTCCACCCCGTCAACGTAGGACGCATGGCCATCGGTCTGCCCTGCTACATTTCCGCCACACCCAACGGCATCATCGAACTCCTGCGCCGCTACCACATCGAAACCAGCGGTAAGAAATGCGTGATATTGGGACGCAGCAACATTGTAGGCCGTCCGATGGCAGAACTCATGATGCAGAAACGGACTCCCGGCGACGCCACCGTCACCGTCTGCCATTCCCACACGCAGAACATCAAGGAAGAATGTCGTCAAGCCGACATCATCATCGCAGCCATCGGCATTCCCAATTTCGTGACGGCAGACATGGTGAAACCCGGTGCAGTAGTCATCGACGTCGGCACGACCCGCGTTCCCGACGCTTCACGCAAGAGCGGATTCCGCCTCAACGGCGACGTGAAATTCGACGAAGTCGCCCCACTCTGCTCCTACATCACTCCCGTTCCGGGTGGCGTGGGACCAATGACGATTTGCTCACTGATGCGCAACACATTCAGTGCCGCCAAGC
>JAFLUS010000259.1 GCA_022508685.1 Prevotellaceae bacterium
GGCAGACCATATTCGTCGAGGACTGCGCGTGTACCCCACCATGAACCACGGCTCATGAACTTGCCAGTGAGTTCGTTGTAGATGTAGTAAACGCCTTCAGCAATTACAGGCTTGATTGCGAATGTAGCCGTAACGGTTACGTCGCCTTCGGGCATGATGAAGGTGTTGTCTTCAGTGAGTTCAACAGCCGTTTCGCCTGTTTTCACAGTCAGTTCAGTCAGTTCATAGCCCTTGTCCGGAGTAATGGTCAGTGCCACTTCTTCGCCTACGAGAGCCGTTTCCTTGTCAGCAGTTACCGTACCATTTTCGGTTTCAGCCACGGTCACGTTGTAAGCCTTTGCTTCAACAGGAACGTAAGTTACGTTGCCGAGCATCAACCAACCATTGCCGATGTATGAAGCAAGGGTTACAGCAAGGTCAAGTTTACCATCTTCACCTACGTAAACAAGACCCGACTTAGCATAGTCACCTGCGTCAAATGCAGTCTTGGCAGTACCCATGCCGTTAGGATCCAGTTTTTCATCAGCATCTTCAGCCCAGTTGGCAAGACGGATTTGCGTAGCGTTAGCAGTGAGGTAAGCGAGCGCCACGTTGTAACCTTGGTCATAGAGAGCCTTCACGCGTTCGCGTGCACCACCGCGATAGAAACCTTGGATAGTGACTTTGTACAGACCGGCAGCAAGACCTGCTACGCTCTGCGTGAACTTCTTCGTACCTTGGAATACTTCTGTACCATTGTTATCCGTTTTTACGTTACCACCCTTATCCGCATTGGAAATAACTTGACCGGGATTCCAACCCGTACCAGTTGCGAACGTGAGCGTAGTAGCATCGCCTTTTGCTTCTATTGTTGCGAGAGCAGCAACAGGGATAGAAGCGGCTTCTGCCACAGCAGCATCGGCATCAGCCTGCTTGCGTGCTTGAACGGCAGCATATTCTTCAACAGTGAGGAATTTCCAGTAAGAAGCAGCGGCATTGTCGGTACCTGCTCCATTCGAAACGCCAAAACCTTCGACTGCTGCGTCAATGTAAACAAGATTGTCGTTAGTCGTCAGCGTGTAAGTACCTTCCATGCCTTCGACTGCTGTGAGCACGTAACCTGATGGAGTTCCCTTGTCAGTATAGATACCTTCACCATCAACTGTGTAGTAGAGGCTGTTGTCGAGTGCAGAAAGCGTATATTGATTGTCTGCCAACATACCTACGGTGAGAGGCAAACCATATTCGTCTGCTGCAGCACGAGTACCCCAACTTGAGCCACGGCTCATGAACTTATCAGTCTGTTCATTGTAGAGGTAGTAAACACCTTCGGCAACAGGACGTACAGAAGTGAGATATTCATCGCGTGCTTCGTCGCTTTCGAATGTCTGAATGTTCACTTCGTCGATGAACATGTGCGGCATATTGGTTGTCGTTGTACTTGCAGCCTCATAACCTACAGAAAGTGTACCTTCAGTATCTTCTTCTACGTCGAATGCAACCACTTCGTGCTTCCAAGCCTTGACAGCATACAACTTTGCTGTTGCATAGTATTCAGTTTCGCCGATGGTAATACCGATGAGGTTCTTGTCAATAGCCGTCGTGCCACCTGCATTGTACACAGGAACAGTGATGACATATTTACCGGCAGGCAAATAAATGTCTTGAGTGTACTGAATAGTGCCACCCCATCCCTTCAGCAGACCGAGCGCATTGCCTGTTGTTTCTCCGTTAGGACCTTCTGCAGGAACTTTAAAGTCTGCAGCACCCAAGAACTTGTCAGAGCCATAAGCAAAGACAGCACCTGCAGTATAACCACCTGCTTCGTTGTAAGTCCAACCTTCTACGGTCTGGAAGTTAGCAGTACTACCATTTGTAGATACATCAGCAGTTACCGCAGTAGTTTCTTCGAAGTCGAGGTTTGTACCCTCGTTCTTTACAACGGTCACGATGTCTTCTGCAGTGAGCGGGAAGAGTTCGTAAGTGCTATTGAAAACACCGAGGATAGCACGCTTGATGGTTGCGAATTCGGGATATTCAAAATCAGTGAGGACTTTGAATTGGTCGTAGATTTGGATTTTGTCCTCACCGCTGACAGCATAGTAGTTGTTGCCTTCCTTCGTGATGCTTACGTTCTTTACGGTGTGAAGTTTCAAGAGGTTAGCCTCATAGTCCAGACCGGCAATCGTAGCCTCGATGGCAGCAAGCGTTTCGAGAGAAGTTGGTGTAAATTCGCTTTCTGCAGTCTTTGCGATAGCACCGAGTTGTGGTTGTCCGTTGAATGCAGTGCGCTTACCGATGACAGTACCATTGATGACAGTACCTTCTTCGATTTCAAGGTTTGTGTTGTAGAGAACCAAACCACCTGTTGCATCTTGGATATAAATGCTACCATTGTACACGCGGTTTACCTGTGCATTGACGAGAGTCAGTTTGGCTTCAGTATTTTCTTCCAAAGCCTTGAATGCAGCGATGTTTTCTACTTCAGTGAGAGGAATTTCTACTTCTTCTTCACCTGCGAGCACAACTGTGATTTTTGCCAAACGAGTCTGACCTGATGCACCATTGGTAAATACTACAGATGTAGCAGAACCTTCCCATGTACCAATCAGATTGTTACGACTATAAGTACCAGTATTTACTGTTACATCAGCAAAAGTTGAAGTAGCCAGTTCTAATTTGATAGACTCAATCGTCTTTGTTGCCGTTACCGTGAACGTATTTTTAGCATACGTACGCAAGGTCTTGTCTTGTGTATAATAAGCAGGCGCATTTTGACCACTTGCTTTGGCAAACGACATCGACACATCAGTGCTTAAAGCAATCGTTTGACCATCAAAACTCTGCTGATTGGCATATCCTTGCGCAGAGAAGTCAAACGTCACTGCCCATGCGGTAGAACCTACTGCGAGAAGCAGGGCTGCCACCATGAACTTTAAGTTTGTAATAAATTTCATGAATTAAATTTTTTGTGTTTCTGCGTCGTCGGCTTGTT
>JAFLUS010000026.1 GCA_022508685.1 Prevotellaceae bacterium
GCGACCTCCAGGTTATGAGCCTGGCGAGCTACCAACTGCTCCACCCCGCGATGTAAACATGTGCATCGCTTTTGCTTTGCGAGTGCAAAGGTACGGACTTTCTGCGAGACAGCCAAATAAATTCTGTATTTTTTGTGCATTTCATGCCATACGGGCGTCCATGCGGACGTGAAAGCAAAAGAAATGCGCTGACTTCATTTCCGAAGTCAGCGCATTGTGTCGTTGCGGTCGTTGCCGTGCGATTAGTATTTGAGCGTTTGTCCCGGGCGGAGAATGGCGTTCTGCTTGATGCCGTTTGCCTTGCAGAGTTTGTCGACGGTGGTGCCGTTGCGACGTGCGATGATGCTGAGGTTGTCGCCCGATTTCACTTGGTAAGTCTTGGACTTCGCTGCTTTCTTCTTGGTTTTGTTCGATGCGTATTTGTTGTTTTTCGCTGCTGCAGTGCTTGCTTTGGGTGTTGCAGCAGCCACGCTGACGGGTTCTACGGCTGCGTTGTCGGCAGCAGCGGCTCTTTCTTCAGCGGCTTGCGCAGAGGCTGCCACTTGTGCGCGGTCGTTGTCGGTGGCGATGCGGGCGGCTGTTGCGCTCACAGCACTTTTGCGTGTGCCGTAGGATTGTTTGGTGATGAAGAAGTCGCTCTTGATGTCTTGGTGCGGAAAGTCGAACATGAGTGCGGGGTCGATGGGCACACCGCAGATGCGTGTCTCGAAGTGGAGGTGCGAACCGAATGAACGACCTGTGTTTCCGCCGAGTCCGATGGGTTCGCCGGCACGGACGATTTGGTTGGGCTTCACGAGTTGCTTGCTCATGTGGCCGTAGAGGGTTTCCAGTCCGTTGGGGTGACGGATGACGACGAAGTAGCCGTAGCCTCTGGCTTCGAAGTCGACGATGCGCACTTTGCCGTCGAAGGCTGCGCAGATGGTGTCGCCTTCGTATACTTTGATGTCAAGTCCGGCGTGCAGACGTCCCCAGCGTTGTCCGTAGGGAGAGTTGACTTTGCGGCTGGGTGTCGGCATGGCGAAACCGCGGAGGTCCACTTTCATGTTGGCAGGTGCGTATCCTTCGGCGTTCTTCACACCCTTTGATGCCCAGTTGGTGTAGATGTCGGCTGCAGGTTCGTTGAGGTCTGCTGCGGCTGCGGCTGCTGCGGCATAGGTGTTGTTGATTTTCACGTTGTTGACGTTTTTCATGCGTCGGTCGATGGGCGCCTGTCGGGCGATGAGGTCTTGTGCCACCGCGCCGGTTGCCATCATGGCGAGGAGTGTTGCTCCGAGGGTTTTTGAAAGGAATTTCAATTTCACGATGTTGTTGTTTTTGTGAAATCCTGACATTCTGTCGTGTGTGACGCACGGGTGCGCATGGTGTCGGTGTTGCTGTTGTTCCGAAGACAGGATGTCAAGAGTTCGGGTTAGTTATTATTAGTATTCGTCGTTGGCGTAGAGGAATTGGAATGGTGCTTGGTTGTAGTCGAAGATTTCTTCCGGCTTGAAGAAGCGGTTGAGTTCGACCACTGCGTTTTCGACGGAGTCGGATGTATGGATGATGTTTTCTTGGAAACTCATACCGAAATCTCCGCGTATGGTGCCGGGTGCGGCTTTTCGTGCGTTGGTGGAGCCTGTCATGGCGCGTACGGTTTCGACGGCGTCGACGCCTTCGTAGCAGCAGCAGATGACGGGGGCTGCCATCATGGAGTTTTTGATGCGTTGAAAGAACGGTTTGGATGCAAGGTGTGCGTAGTGCTCGTTGAGGAGTTCGTCGGTGAGTTGCATCATTTTCATGCCTGCGAGGCGTAGTCCCTTTCGCTCAAATCGGGCGGTTACTTGTCCTACAATGGCGCGTTGTACGGCGCATGGTTTCAGTATTACAAGTGTTTTCTCCATGGTCTGTTTTGTTCATTCATTCCTTACAACAGTCTGTGCTTTGTGCACATTATCGGTTGCAAAGGTACGAAAAAATTGTGGAACAGCCAACTTGTTCCACAACCTTTTAGTTTTCTTTCACATTTTTTTACGGATATACGCACTCTGCGAGGGTGTCGAAAAGGGCGTTTTTGGCGTATGCATAAACGTAAAAAGGCGTGCGCATAAAACTTTTTACGTTTATGCATAAACCTCAACACGTTTATGCATACGCCTGAAAAGGTTTATGCATACGAGAAAAAGCGATGATGCGTCGGAATTTTTGCGTGTTTGCAACTGCCTGAAAAACAGCGTGTAGTCAGTCTGCCGTTTCGTCGCTGAGGATGTGCTTGACTTCTTCGTCCACTTGCTGGAGTTTCTGCCGGCAGAAGGCGACGAGTTGCTTGGCTTCCTTGAGGTTGGCAGCGAGCGAGTCGACGTCCATTTGTCCGTTGTCGATTTTGTTGACGATGGTTTCGAGGCGGGTGATGGCTTCGGTATAGGTGAGTTGTTGCTTGTCCATGTGGTCAGGGTTGTGGGGTGTCGGTGGTGACGGAGGTGAGGGTGCCGTCGGCAAGTGTGGTGGTGACGATGCTGCCGGGAGGCACTTGTGCGGCAGACGTGACGGCCTTGCCGTTGACGCGCGTGATGCTGAACCCCAGTCGGAGCAGGCGGTCGGGGCTGGCGCCGTCGATGCGGGTGGCAGCGATGTCGAGCCGATGCTGCTGCCGCAGCAGCATTTGGGCAGTGGCGGTGCGGGTCTGCTGTGTCAGCATGTCGAGTCTGCCCGACTGCCGTTGCAGCGTGAGTGTGGCGCAACGCGAAACGACGTCTGCCATGTCGGCAATGTGTTCCCACTCTTGCAGTTGGTGATGGATGAGAAACTCGGCTGCCGCCGTCGGCGTCTTTACCCGCGTGTGGCTCACGATGTCGATGACGGTGTCGTCGCGTTCGTGACCGATGCCCGTGATGATGGGAATGGGGAATTGCGCGACGTTTTCAGCCAATGCCAACGTGTCAAATCCGTTGAGGTCGGCGGTGCTGCCTCCGCCGCGGATGATGATGACGGCGTCCCACCGCGACGTGTCGGCGGCAATGGCGTTGAGTGCGTTGATGATGCTTTCCTCCACGGCACTGCCCTGCATGACGGCGGGAAACAGGCGGGTGTGGAAAGCCAGCCGGTAGCGGTTGTCGTGCAGTTGGCGTTCAAAGTCCTGAAAACCGGCTGCCGTTGCCGACGAGATGACGGCAATGCGTTGCAGCAAACGTGGCAGCGGCAGTTCCTTGTTCATGGTGAGCACGCCTTCGCGTTCGAGTTGCTGCAGGATTTCCCGCCGCCGTCGGGCAATGTCGCCGAGCGTGTACGTCGGGTCCATGTCGGTGACGGTGAGGGCATAGCCGTAGGCTTCGTGGAACGTCGGTTCGACTTCCACCAGCACCTGCATGCCGGCAACGAGGCGCTGTCCTGTGGTCTGCTCGAAATGGGGACGGAGGAGCGCCCATGTGCGTGCCCATATTTGTCCGCGTGCCTTTGCCACCAGTCCGTTGCCTTTCGCGTCTTTCTGCACGAATTCCACGTAGCAATGGCCGTTGTGCTCACGCACTTCGCTCAACTCGGCTTGCAGCCAAAGGGAGTGAGCGAGGTGCGTGTCGAACAGGCCGCGGATGAGGCTGTTGAGTTCGTAGAGCGAAAGCGGTTGCATGGGCGACGTGCGGTGTTATTTGCTGAAATTCGGGATGCCGTAGCCGAAGACGTTGTTGGGATGTTCCACGTTGTCACCCAGTTTGCGCACGGCTTTGACGACGTCGAGGGCAGTCATTTCGGGATGCGCCTGCCAGAAGCACGTCACCATGCCGCACATGATGGGCGAAGCGAACGAGGTGCCGTTGGCGGTCGTCACCTTTCCGGCAGGACTGAGGACGGTGGCGTCCACGCCCATTGCCATGACGTCGGGCTTGATGCGGCCGTCGGCGCTGTTGCCGATAGACGAGAAGTTGGAGTTGATGCCTTCGTCCGTCACTGCACCCACCGTCAGCACGTTGTCGGCATCGGCGGGGATGCTGATGAGTTTCCATGTCTTCGATGCTTCGTTGCCGGCAGAGGTGCAGAGCACCATGCCCTTCGATGCCATGAGCGAACCGGTGTGGGAACAGATGCGCGTGTGGCCGTCCATTTCCCAATAGCGCACGTTGTCGGCAGGGTTGTCGTAGCGCGAATAGCCGAGCGACGTGTTCACCACGTCCACGCCTACGCTGTCGGCAAACTCGACGGCGGCACACCAGTTGTCTTCTTCCACCATCTGCTCGCTGTAGCCGTCTTCGCTGCGCAGAAGCCAGAATGCGGCTTCGGGTGCCGTTCCGACAAACGTGCCGGGCGTGTTGGTGCCGATGCACGACAGCACCATCATGCCGTGGGTGTCTTCTTCATACACGTTGCCGTTGGGGTCGACAAAGTCTTTCACACCGAGAATGTTGACGTTCTTCAGCATGGGAATGATGTCGGCGTTGTAGAAACCGCCGTCGATGATGGCAATGGTCATGCCCTGACCGCGAAAACCGCGTTCGTGCAGCGATTGTCCGTGCAGTTGGTTGATTTGCGTGAAGGCTTTGCCATAAATGGGATGTGAGGGGGCTTCGTCCTCTTCTTCATCCTCGTCGTGGTCGTCCAAGCGCATGAAATCTGCCAGATAGGCAACGGCAATGCCGATGGAGTCAACTTCGCTGTTTTCGGCTGTGGGATGAAGGGAACTGAACACTGAACGTATCTGCTCTGTTCGGCTTACTTTGGCGGCAGCGACCTTTGCCGTGTCGTTGACGAGCGCAAAGCGGTCGGTGTCGTCGCGTTCGGCAGGTTCTGCATACGTTGCCACCTTGCGCACGGCAGCCACGAAAGGCATTTGAGCGACTGCATCGAGAAGCGTGGTGTCGGTCGTCTGCACCAGCACGGTGTTGTTCCACTTGCTCTTGGAGCAGAGCGTGACGCCGGTGGAAAGAATCTGCTTCACATAGGCAGGGCTGACGGGCAAGTCCGTTTCGTCCAGTTTCAGTTTCTGACGGCGACGGCGTTCGAGCGATTTCTGCGAGAGAAATTGCTCGGGGTGCTTCAGCGAATAATCGTTGTGCTTCTTGTCGCGCAGCGTGATGCGGTATTTGTACGACGGAGTGAAAGTCTCTTGCGCACCTGCAACGAGGGGCAGCAGCAAGGCAAGTGCTGCGGTGGTGAGAAATTTTTTCATGTTGTTGTATGGATTTTTGTCTGATTGTTGTCGAGAATGGTGGGACGCTTACCCTCGAGCGCATAGCGGAAACGTTCGTAGGATTGGTCGAGAAAGTTGAGTTCGTAAGGCTCGATGTGCAAGGCACATTGTCCTTGCCATTCATGCAGCCCGAAGTATTCGCGCAGAATGCTTGCCATGTTGAGCGAGAGGTCGTCGCCCTTGCGTGCGATGTAGCGGCAGCATTGGAGCGCAAGTGTGCGGTTGTCGTGCGCATGGCACAGGGTGCGGAACAACGTGAAGTAGGTCAGCGGCGAGGTCGTGCGGATGAGTACGGCCACGCGCTGCTGGTCGTCATCGAGCGGAAAGAGGCGGAAGAGTTCGTCGATTTGTTGCGGCGTCTGCATGAGCGGCACTGCCATGTCGACGAGTTTCCGTGCCAGTTCCGGTGCGATGGTCTGTGCCAACTGCAAGGCTTCGGGCGTGTCGAAACGGAGCGTGCCGTCGTCGGCAAGGTGGCGAATGGCGAGCATGCCGCTGCTGAATGCCTGTGCCCGGTAGCGCACGAGGTGGAGCAGTGCAGCCCAAAAGGCGTCGTTCGGCAGCGTGGGGAGGATGTGTTCACGCACGTCGTACTCGACACGTCGGAATTCGCTGTTCGAGAGTCGGCGCAAGAACGCATGGAGGTCGTCCCATTGCTGCAGCAGGATGAACCTGCGTATGTTGTCTGCCGTTGTTGCCATGTCGTCGTGCGTGATATTCTCGCTGCAAATTTAGTGGTTTTCCACAGGAAACAAGGTGTCTGTTATCTTAAATGTCGTTAATTCAGTGTTTTTTGCCGACGACAGGGTTTGTGAAACGTGTCAATGGTTGTGTTCGCCGTGGTCGGCAGCCATGGAGGCGAGGTAGAAGGCTTTGTGGGTGACGACGGTGGCGTTAGGGGCGAGGGGCTGGACGGGCTTGACTTCCACAAATCCTTGTTGGCGGTTGCCGGTGAGCACTTCGATGGGCGTGAAGCGGTAGAAGGTTTCGCCGTCGTGGTCGTCTTGCTGTTCGAGCAGATAGATGAAGTCTTTTCCGCCGACGGAGGCGATGGCGTCTTCGGGCAAGGCGTCGGTGGTGGTGACGTCGGAATGGATGTAGGCAGTGATTGCCATGCCGGGGATGAGGTCGGCATCGGGTTTTGTCGCGATGCTGACTTTCAGGCTGATGGCTTTGGTCGTAGGGTCGATAGTCGGATTGATGGTTTCGATAGTGCCTTGCAGATTGGCGTTGCCGTTGGTGAGCGTCATGTCGACGGCTTGCCCCACTTGCACTTGGGCGAGGTCTTTTTCGTAGACGTTGAGTGTGGCGTAAATGTGCGTGTTGTCGGTGATGGTGACGAGTGGGGTAGAGGTGTCGGCATATCCGCCGATAGTGGTGTGGATGCGGCTGACGATGCCGCTGATAGGGGTGCGAACGGCGGCTGTTGGCGCAGTGCCGTTGGTGGCTTGGGCGATGTTGATGCCGACGGCTTTCAGTTGTTGTTCGATGGCTTTCACGCGGGAGGAGGCGAGGAGGTAGTCGGATTGTGCCTTCTCGAGGTTTTTGCGGATGCCCGCACCTTCGCTGGCGAGGGTTTCCTGCCGCGTTTTTTCGTTTCGGGCTGCATCGAGGTTGATGAGGGCGTCGCGGTAGTCCTGCTGATAGGCGATGATGTCAATGTTCTCAATGGTGGCGACGGCGGTGCCGGCTGTGACGTGTGCACCTTCGTGTACGGCGATGGTGCGGACGGTGCCGGCGAGGAGCGGGGTGACGGTAGCCATGTGTTGCGGGTCGACGCTCAGGGTGCCGCTGACGCGCAGGTCGGAACTGAGGTCTTTCGGCACGATGTGTCCGAGTTCGATGCCGACGGTCTGCATCTGCTGTTCGGAAATCTGAATGTCGTGGTCGTCGTGTGCGTCGTCGGTGACAGACGTGTCGGCAGCGTCGGATGCTGTGCCGTGGGTGCATCCGATGCAGATGAGGGTGAGGGCTGCGATGCAGATGAGGGTGTATTTGCGTATCATAATATTCCTTTTATGGTTTGAAGTTTGATGATGGATTGATTGTATCGCTCGATGCTTTCGAGGTATTCGATGTGCAGTGCAGAGGCGGTTTCCACGTTCTGCATGTATTCCATGTAGTCGATGTCGCCCAGTTCGTAGGACACTTGCGCCAGTCGTGCCATTTCGTTGGCTTGTTGCAGTCCGCGTTCTTCGTAGTAGCGGAGGTTTTCGGCTGCGGCTTGAAATTCGTTTTGTGCATCGGCATAGGCTTGTTTCATCTGCAGATTGGCGTCTTCAATCCGCAGTTTCGCCATTTCTACGTCGCGCTTTGCGGCCAACAGCCGTGCTCGTTTGGCGCCGAAGAACAGGGGAATGGTGATGCCGACTTGGAAGCCCATGAAGTTGCCTTGCTCGAAGCGGGGACGTTCGATGTGGTACGGGTTGAAGTCCTTGATGAGCAGTTGGGTCGTGGCAGCGACGAAGAGTCCGGGCATGAACTCCTGCTTTGCCATGCCTAACGATTGCTGCGACCGCAGGAGTTCGCTTTCGAGCCACTTGCCTTTGTACGTCAGTGCGGGCAGCAGTTCGTCCGTCACTTCCTGAGTGTCCAACACGGGCAGTGCGTCGTCGGCAGGTTCAATCCATTCCTCGCTGCCTGTCAGCGACATGAGGCGGAGGCAAAGGCTTTTCCATTCGGCTTTGGCGTTGCGCAGTTCGACGTCTGACTTGGCACACAGGCGGTCGGCGTTCATGGTTTCCAGTCGGCTGGATTCTCCGGCTTCAAACCGCGCATGGGCAATGCGGGCAAACGTCGCATAGTTGGCAGACAGGCGTTCGAGTGCCTTCACCTTGTGTTTGACGAAGAGCAGCGAGTGATAGGTCGAAACGATATTGCCGCAAAGTTCGTTCTTTTGCACGTGGTAGTAGTCTTTTGCGACGAGATAGTCCGTCTTCAGCACTTTCCGCTTGGCGATGTAGAGCGTCGGGAAATCGAATTCCTGACTGAAGGTGACGCCGTTCTCCATGCTGCCGCCGGAGGTGGCGTCCTGACTCAGTTCGATTTCCGTGTTCGGTGCGTCGAATGCCGTGCCTATCAGCAGTTGGTTCTTCTCTATGTTTTTCAGTTCCGACCGCAGTTGAGGGTTGTTCTCATACGCCATGGCCAGACATTCGTCGAGGGTGAGTCGTTGAGCCATGGCGTGCATGGAACAGGCTGCCCATGCGACGAACAGAATGCTTCGGGTCTTATTCATGTTGCTGTTTTTTTGAAAAGAGTTCGTAAATCGTCGGCAGCACCATCAGTGTCAGCATCGTGGCGGTAATCAGTCCGCCAATGACGACGGTTGCCAATGGTCGCTGTACCTCCGCTCCGTCGCCGTGCGACAATGCCATTGGCAGAAATCCGAGCGAGGCGACGAGTGCCGTCATCAGCACAGGGCGCAGACGCTGTTCACACCCCATGCAGATGCGCTTTCTGATGTCGGCCACACCTTCTTTTTCAAGAAAGTGGAACTGCCCCACCAGCACAATCCCATTCAGCACCGACACGCCGAACAGGGCGATGAAACCGACGCCGGCAGAAATGCTGAACGGCAGTCCGCGCAGCCATAGGGCGATGATGCCGCCGATGAGCGACAGCGGAATGGCGGAGAACACGAACAGCGTTTCCCGGATGCGATGCAACGTGGCATACAGCAGGCAGAGAATGAGGACAAGCGCCAACGGAACGGCAATCATCAGCCGTGCCGTCGCGTCTTTCAGATTTTGAAATTGCCCGCCGTAGGTGTAGTAGTACCCCGCCGGCATGTGCAGTTCCTTGCGCAATACATCCTCGATGCGCTCCATCGTGGTCTGAATGTCTTTGCCGCGAACGTTGAAACCGACGTACACGCGCCGTTCGCCTTCGTCATGCGTAATCTGCGATGGTGCATCCTTGTACTGGATGGTTGCCAACTGGCGGAGCGGAATGCTGCCGTTGTCAACGGGAATGAGCAGGTTGCGCACGGCTTCGATGTCGTTCCGCTCTTGCCCGTCCATTCTGACCGTGACGTCGAATGCTTTTTCGCCTTCGTAGATAGTGCCCGACTTCTTTCCGGCAAAAGCCATTGCCATGATGTCGTTCACACCGCTGACGCTCAATCCGTATGCTGCTAGTTTCTCGCGGTCGTATGCAATTTGTATCTGTGGCAAGCCCTGTATCTTTTCGACCGTCGGGTCGGTCACGCCCTCAATGTGCTTGATGAGCGAGGCAGCCTGTTCGGCAAGCGACGACAGCACGTCGAGGTCTTCGCCGTAAATCTTTATGGCGACATCCTGCTTGATGCCGGTAATGAGTTCGTTGTTCCGCATCTGAATGGGCTGCGTCATTTCGGCCTCCATGCCGGGAATGACGCTCAAGGCTTCCTCCATTTTCTCCATGAGTTCGTCCGTCGTCCGTGCCGACACCCATTCTTTCTTGGGTTGGAGGGCAATGAGCATGTCGGCTCTCTCCACGGGCATGGGGTCGGTGGGAATTTCGGCACTTCCGATGCGCGTGACCACCTGTTTCACTTCGGGAAAACGTTCTTTGAGAATTCGCTCCGCCACCGTCATGGTCTCCACCATTTGCGACAGCGACGTGCCTTGTGCCATGCTGACTTCAGCAGCAAAATCACCCTCCTCGAGGGTCGGGATGAATTCGCCGCCCAGACGGCTGAATATCCACACGCTGCCGCCAAACAGGAGCACCATTGCCGCGATGAGCATTCTGCCGTGATTCAGGCAGAACGTCAGCACCGGTCGATATGCCCTGTGCAGTCGGGTCATCATGCGGTCGGAGAAATTGGCCTTGCCTTCACTCCGTTTGTTGAGGAAGAGGGCACTGACCATTGGGACATACGTCAGCGAAAGGATGAATGCACCCAGAATGGCAAAGAAAATCGTCAGCGCCATTGGGCGGAACAGTTTGCCTTCAATTCCGCCGAGCGTCAAGAGCGGCAGGTAGACAATCATGATGATGATTTCGCCAAACGCCGCACTCTTGCGAATTCGCGACGCTGCGCCATACACTTCCGCGTCCATTTCCCGCTGCGTCAGTCGTGCGCCAGCCCATTTGTCGCGGTTTGCATGCAAGTGGTGGCAGACGGCCTCCACGATGATGACCGCCCCGTCGACGATGAGTCCGAAGTCAATGGCACCCAGACTCATCAGGTTTCCGCTGACGTTGAACGTCCTCATCATGCCAAAGGCAAAGAGCATGGACAGCGGAATGACGGACGCCACGACCAATCCGGCGCGGAGATTGCCCAAGAACAGCACCAAGATGAAAATGACAATCAGTCCGCCCTCAATGAGATTGCCCGAAATCGTGCGCGTGACGCGGTCGACCAGTTGCGTGCGGTCGATGAAGGGTTCAATCACGACACCTTCGGGCAGCGACCGCTGAATTTGCGCAATTCGCTCCTTCACGCGTGCAATCACTTGCTGAAAGTTCTCGCCCTTCAGCATCAGCGTGATACCTGCCACCACCTCGCCCTCACCATTGCGGGTGACGGCACCATAGCGCGTGGCACTGCCCTCCCGCACCTCGGCAACATCGCCGACGGTGAGGGCAACACCTCCGTTCTGCTTCAGCGCAATGCGTCGCAAGTCGTCCATGCCCGTCACCATGCCGATGCCGCGAATGAAGTATTGCCGGCTGTTCTTCTCGATGTAACTGCCACCCGCATTCTCGTTGTTGCTGCCTACGGCCGCATACACGTCGCCAATGGAAAGCCCATACGAAGCCAGCCTTGCAGGGTCGACCGCAATCTCATATTGCTTGACGAAACCGCCCCAACCGCTCACCTCCGCCACACCCTCCGTGCCGGCAAGTTGCTTCCGCACCACCCAGTCCTGCAGCGTTCTCAACTCCGTGAGCGAATAGCGGTTCTCATATCCCTCCTTCGCCCTGATGGTATAGTGGAAAATCTCGCCCAATCCCGTCGAAATCGGTGCTAACCCTATCGCCGCACCCTCCGTGCGCACAGCCTCTTCAGCCTCCTTCAGCGCTTGACTCACTTGCTCGCGTGCCCAATAGATGTCGGCATGGTCCTTGAATACCAACGTAATGACCGACAGACCGCTGCGGCTGATGCTCCGTCGTTCAATCACGTCCGGAACATTCGCCAGCGCCATTTCTATCGGCGTCGTAATGGTTTGTTCCACCTCTTGCGCACCCAACGACGGCGCCTGCGCAATGACCTGCACCTGATTGTTCGTGATGTCGGGCGTCGAATCGAAAGGCAGATGATAAAGCGAATATCCACCCCAAACCACAAGGGCGACCACCCAAAAGCCGACGACGGCCTTGTGGGCAATACTCAAATGTATCAGTTTTTCAAACATCTTTTCATGACAGTAAAAAATAAAAGAATCATCCTTCCGCACCATTGACGATGCAGAACGATTTTACCCATTTTTTTCAATCATGAAAAGAGCGGAGAACCCCTCAGCCTTTGGGATTTGGCAACGATTTGTTCCCAAAAGACAGCCTCCTTGCGTTCAGCCGAGACATGCGTCCGATGCGCCTCCGTCAGGAGCATCCATGCAAAAAGGAAGAGCGCCCTGTCGCCTTCAGCCACATCTGCTTCGATGCGGCACGCAGCATGTTCCGACACGACGAACCCCGCACAATGCGTACAGGTCACGAACGGAGAACAAGCACAATTGCCGCAGTCAGAATGGTCAGCATCATCCTCCGTCAGCGTCTGATGAAACGGATTGCACCGGCAGTCGTCGCACCCGAATGCAGGTGCGACACACATCAAAAGAATGGTGAATATCAGCCAACGTGCCAGCAATCTCATGTGTTCAGTTCCTGTTGTGTGTGCAAAGGTACAAAAATTTTCAGACAATGATTTGGTGACAGGCTAAAAGTTTGTTTGCCATGAAAATCTGCGTTGCCCTGTCAGACGCCCAAAACAATGGCTGGGTCAATGTTGAGTTGTCTGCTGATTTCCCTTCCTATTTTTAGTGAAGGTTCGCTTTTGCCATTCAT
>JAFLUS010000260.1 GCA_022508685.1 Prevotellaceae bacterium
GCGGCATCCATTGTGGAGGCTTCGCTGTATACGCGGATGATGGGTTCGGTGTTCGACTTGCGCAGATGCACCCACTTGTCGGGGAAATCGAGTTTTACGCCGTCGATGTCGTTCACTTCCACATCCTGCTCCTGTCCGTAGAGTTCCTTGACGCGGGCGAGGATGGCGTCGACGTCGGTCGAGGGTTCGAGGTCGATGCGGTTCTTCGCGATGCAGTATTCGGGATAGGTGCGGCGAAGTTGGCTCACGCTTGCCTTTTCGTGGGCAAGGTGCGAGAGGAAGAGGGCGATGCCGACGAGGGCGTCGCGACCATAGTGGGCTTCGGGATAGATGACTCCGCCGTTGCCTTCGCCACCGATGACGGCACCTGTTTCTTTCATCTTCGTCACGACGTTCACTTCGCCCACGGCTGCGGCATTGTACTGCTGTCCGTATTGCTGCGTCACGTCGCGCAGGGCACGTGTGGAACTGAGGTTGCTGACGGTGTTGCCCGGAGTGTGGCGCAGCACGTAGTCGGCAACGGTGACGAGCGTGTATTCTTCGCCATACATGTGTCCGTCTTCCTGAATGAAGGCGAGGCGGTCGACGTCGGGGTCGACGACGAATGCCACGTCGTGTTCTCCCTTCGCCATGAGTGCCATGATGTCGCCGAGATTCTTTTCAAGCGGTTCGGGATTGTGCTGGAAGTCGCCGGTCGGGTCGTCGTAGAGCGGAGTGACGGTTGCCACGCCGAGGCGTTCGAGCAACTGCGGCAGAATGACGCCACCGACAGAGTTCACGGCGTCGAATGCGACGCGGAAGCGGGCGGCACGGATGGCGTCGACATCGACGAGCGGAAGGTTCAGCACGAGGTCGATGTGTTTCTGGTTGTACGTGTCGTCCTCGCGATATTGTCCCAATCCGTCGACGTCGGCAAAGTCGAAATCTTCGGCTTCGGCTATGCGGAGCACTTCCTGTCCTTCGGCGGCGTTGAGGAATTCGCCTTGCGCGTTGAGCAACTTGAGGGCGTTCCAGTGGCGAGGATTGTGCGAAGCAGTGATGATGATGCCGCCTGCCGCCTGTTCCATCGTGACGGCAACTTCGGTGGTGGGTGTCGTGGCAAGTCCGATGTTCACCACGTCGAAGCCCATGCCCATGAGCGTTCCGCAAACGACGTTCTTCACCATTTCGCCCGAGATGCGGGCATCGCGTCCCACGACAATCGTGTTCGACCCGTTAGTGTTGGTGCGGCGAATGAGGGTGGCGTAAGCAGAAGTGAACTTGACGATGTCGAGCGGGTTCAATCCCTCTCCTGCGCGTCCACCGATGGTGCCGCGTATACCTGAAATAGATTTAATCAATGACATGATTGTAGCAATAAATTATTTTCCTAACTGATAAGTGATTTCGTAATAATAGGGCAGCACATAGTTCTGTGCGTTGCTCGTTCCCGACGCATGGGGAACAATGATGCGGACTTTCGCCTCGCGTCCTGCCGTGCGGGTAAGGCGGATGAAGTTGAGCGGCTTGAGCCAACCGGCAGGCACCATTGCACCATAGTAATTCTTCATGTATCCTTCCGTGAACGAAGCCGTGTAACTGCGTCCGCGGTGGGTGTAGGTGCATATCATCTTGTCGACAATCGCCTGTGCGTAGTAGTTGCAATACGTCGTATCGGCATTTTTGATGTCGTACTCCATGAACCGCGACAAGATGACGAGCCGTGCCGTGCTGTCGGGTTGCTCCTTCGCCAGTTCCACCATCGACTTGCCGTCGCCCTTACGCACGATTTGCATATAGATGCCGTCGTCGTTGAAGCGCACGAACTGGTTTTTCGACACGTCAGTCGTCGAATCCTGTGCATAGAATGTCGATTCGCTAATCCAGTTGATATGCCCAATGACGTTGTTGTTCTCGATGAAGCGGTCAATGGCTTTGCGCTCCTTTTTCTTCATGTCGGCATACGTCTCGCCATCGCTGCACGCTGTCAACAGAGTCGTCAGCAACAAAACAGAGAGAAGGGTGGAAAATATCGGTTTCATCTTGTTTTCAGAATAGGGTTATAGAGGTGCAAAATTACGCTTTTTTGCCGATACCGCAAAATTATTCAAACTAAAAGTCGCAAGGCTGATTGTTTGCCCATTTGGTCATGTCAAAAAAAAGTCGTAACTTTGCACTCGAAATCAATCAGTTATTAATTTTAAGGTAAAAAAGATGATGTTTACACTCCAATCCATTCAATCGAAATTCAGTAGTTTCTCGCATATGCGCGTATATATGATAGGTAGCCTGTTCTGCCTGTTCTGTATGCTCGCGACAGGAGCATCGGCGCAAACCCGGAAGAACAATCTCTCTGTAACAAACGGAAAAGGAACCTATTATCTCCCGCGAGAGGGCAAGAACACCGCCAGTGGCGAACCCTACTACCGCAACCGCTACACCTGCGCCCATCGCACGCTGCCCTTCGGCACCCGCTTGCGCGTGACGAACCAAAAGAACAACCGCAGTGTCGTGGTGAAAGTGACCGACCGCGGTCCCTTCGGCAAAGGCTACGTCGTTGACCTCTCCTACATTGCAGCCGATGCCGTCAAGATGATACACTCCGGCGTCGTTCCCGTGCTTCTCGAAGTCGTCAGCGACGACACTCCCCTCGGTCCCGTTGCGCAAGCAGAACCAACAACTTCGGAAGCCTCTCCGTCTGTAGGCTGACCCTCACGATTGAAACGCACCCTTAAGGCGCACTCTCCCGTTTGGCAGAGTGCGCCTTTTTTGTCTGCGTGTGCATCAATTTTTCAAAAGATTTTTCCTGAAATACAGAATTCCTATTTGTTGTCAGAAATCGTCTTTCTACAAAAACATCGTCATATACACCGGGATATAGTCAATTCCTTGCTCCCGTTTCAAGTCTTTGGTGTAGATGATATACTTGTTCTGCACGCGGTCGGAGAATTTGTCGCAG
>JAFLUS010000261.1 GCA_022508685.1 Prevotellaceae bacterium
TTTAACACTTAAATGTTAATTTTAACACTGGTTGTTAAAGGAATTTAACAATTCGCACATTTTTTCAATGTTTTTTCTGCATTTGCTTTGATAAACGCACAAAAAGAATTTAATTTGCACATTCAAACACATGACAGACCATGAAAAGATTGCTCACGACGATGATTGCGCTCACGCTCTGCGCAGCCACATTTGCACAATACAACAGCGGCGGATTTGCCATGGACGGCGACCACATGTACTACGGCATCCGCTTCGGCGTGAACCGCTCACACATCGCTGCCGACCGCCACAACGACCTCGACGGACGAACGGGCATGACGCTCGGCGGAGTCGTGGGGCTGCGCTGCTCCAACTCCACGCCCGTATTCCTCGAAAGCGGACTGTACTACACCGAACGCGGAGGCAAGAAATTCGTGAACCATTACGGCGACGTCCAGACGCGGCTGTCCTATCTCGAACTGCCCGTGCTCATCAAGTACGGCATCACGCTGAACCCCTCCGTATTCGACACCAACGAACTCGTGCTGCTGCCGTTCGTCGGCCCGACATTTGCCTTCGGCGTCGGCGGAAAAACCAAAATCACGGACATTGACGGCGAGCGCCACAAGCACGATGCTTTCGGCAGCAAGGACAATCGCTACAAGCGGTTTGACATGGGTTTCAAATTCGGCGTCGGGCTCGAATACAACATGCTCTATCTCGAACTCGGCTACCAATTAGGCGTTGCCAACATCAGCAACGACGACAACTACGATGCCCACAACCGCAACTTCTTCTGCAACGTCGGCATCAATTTCTAAATGCTGACCACTCGCTCAACGCACTGACGCCGATGCCAATTACATCGGGTCGACATCGTAGTAGAAGTGCAGATTGGCGACATAGGGACGCGACATCATTTCCTGCTGAACCGACAGCAACGTCTGCCGCACTGCCGCCACCTGTGCAGTCGGTTCCATTTTCAACATGATTTTACGTATGTGCAGCGACGACACACGGCTGACGGGCGGTGCATCCGGCCCCAGCACGCGGTCGCCGAAGGCACGGCGCAGCAGCACGGCAGTCTCTTCTGCCAAGTGCTGCAGAAGGTCGTTGTCGCGGTGCCGCAGATACACGCAGATAATTCGGCGGAACGGCGGATAGTGGAACAGTTCGCGTTCTTCCATCTGCTCACGGAAGAATGCCGCATAGTCGTTGTCGACCACGTGCTGCACGAGCGGCAACTGCGCCGACCGCGTCTGCAGAATAACCCTTCCGCGACGTCCCTTCCGCCCTGCCCTGCCCGCCACTTGCGCCAGCACCTGATAGGTGCGTTCGTAACTGCGGAAATCGGGAATGTTGAGCATCGTGTCGGCATCGAGGATGCCCACCACGCTGACGCCGGCAAAGTCCAACCCCTTCGACACCATTTGCGTACCTATCAGAATGTCGCTGTCGTGGCGCGAAAATTCGTCGATGATTTGTTCGTACTGCTGCCGCGTGCGAGCCGTGTCGAGGTCCATCCGGCTGACGCGAGCCGAAGGGAACAGGCGCGACACCTGCTCCTCGATGCGTTCCGTGCCCGTGCCTTTCTTCTGAAATTCAGCCGTTTCACAACAAGGACACTGCGTGGGCAGTTCGTAACTGGCACCGCAGTAGTGGCACGTCATGCGCCCCGTCCGCTTGTGGAACGTGAGGCTCACATCGCAGTGCTGGCAACGTGGCACCCAGCCGCAATGCCGGCATTCGATGAATGAAGCAAAGCCGCGGCGGTTCTGAAACAAAATCACCTGCTCGCCCCGCTCCAGCGCCTCGCCCATTGCCTCGATGAGCCGTGGCGAGAACGCACCCTTCATCCGCTTCTGGAACCGCAGCCGAGCGATGTCCACGATTTCCACGTCGGGCAACTGCATGTCGGCATACCGCTGCAGCAACGTCACATAGCCATATCGTCCCGTCTGTGCCAAATGGAACGTCTCGACACCGGGCGTGGCAGTGCCCATCAGCGTCTTCGCTCCGCTGAAACGTGCCAGCATCGCTGCCGCCGAACGGGCATGATAGCGCGGTGCCGGCTCCTGCTGCTTGTAGGACGTTTCGTGTTCCTCGTCCACAATGACCAGTCCGAGCCGCTGGAACGGCAGAAACACCGACGAACGCACACCGAGGATGAGGTGGCAAGGCTGCGCACTCAGTTGGCGCATATAGACGTCGGTGCGTTCCTTGTCCGTGAACTTGGAGTGGTAAACGCCCATGTCGTCGCCAAACACACGGCGCAGCCGTTCAGTGATTTGCGTCGTCAGGGCAATTTCGGGCAGCAGATAGAGCACCTGCTGTCCGGCATCAATGGCACGGCGAATGAGGTGGATGTAGATTTCGGTCTTTCCCGACGACGTCACCCCATGCAGCAGCGTGATGTCCTTGCCGTCGCGCTCCCACGAGGCAATGATGCCGTCGTAAGCCTGCTGCTGTGCCGCCGACAGCGGAGAGAGCACCGCCGGCACTTGCCCGTCAGCGGCATCCGGCGTTTCAGTCCCTTTCTTCCGCCGTCGCGTCGGCCGTTGCACCCCTTTCTTCATGCTGCCCGGAAAGGCGGCTTTGTAGACATCGCCCAACGGCGAGAGGTAGTAATCGGCCACCCACTGCCAGAAGCGCAACTGCGCATCCGTCACGATAGGAGCCTCATCTGCCAGCGCAAGAATAGGCTTGACCGCGACGCCCTGCGGTGCATGGTCGTGCAAGCGCAGCACGATGCCGGCATACTGCTTGTGCTGCCCCAGTTCCACGACGACGCGCCACCCTACCCCTATCACCGCCTGCATGTCGGCAGGAACGGCATAGGTGAAGGACTCAAAAGGAACGGGCAGAATCACGTCTGCGTACATCGTCGGTTGCATACGGCTGCAAAGTTAGTCGAAAAC
>JAFLUS010000262.1 GCA_022508685.1 Prevotellaceae bacterium
AGGTTTTAAGAGTGAATAAATGAAACTTGCTGCAAAAGTAACATTTTTTTATGAACTGACAAAATAAGATGCGCCGCAAAATGAATGTCGGACAGCAGGTTTGCAAGCCTATGTTTTCACCGCTTTTCGGCGTATGCATAAGCGTTTCCAAGCGTGCGCATAAACGTTTTTCGGCGTATGCATAAGCGTATTTAGGTTTATGCATACACCAAAACACGTTTGTGCATACGCCGAAATGCGTTTGTAAAGTGCAGTATTACAAATGTTTATAAATCACCCAACTGGCGGTTATTTCGCTGTGAAACTGGTGACGCTGGTTGTTCCCGTGTGCGAACTGCCGAGATAGAGGCCGTGGAAGGCGGTGGTGGCGTCGGTGGGTGCCGTGGTGCTGTACTTCACGTTGTACGTGTTGTTCTTTACCATGCCGGTGGCGGTGAAGAGGGCGAGCGAACTCGACACGGATGCAGGGAAACTGTAGGTGACGAGGTTGGTGCCGTCGGCGGTGGCGAGGGTGTAGTAGCGGTTGGCTGCGTAAGCGATGCTGCTGGTGACGAAGGCATAGCCTTGCGCGGCGTTGCTGATGGTGTTGCCGCTGCTGCCGCCCCATCCGCCGCCTCCGCCTTGCGAGCCGCCGGCGCTGATGGCAATGCCCGTTCCGGTGATTTGGATGTAACTGTTGTTGTCGCAGTCGAGTCCTTCTTCCGGCCCGCCGGCTGTGGTGTAGGCAAGGACGATGCCGTTGCCTATGGTTATGGCACCGGTGGTGTTGGCATTGGAGTCGACGGCATCGTTGCCGTTGGAATAGCAGACGGTGACGCCGCCGTTGAAGAAGATTTTGCCGCTGGAGTTGATGCAGTCGTCGTAGCAGGCGAAGTAGTGTTGTCCGCCTTCGATGTAGATGGCTGTTTTCGATTCCAGTCCTTCGGCGCCGTCGGTGAGGGTGGTTATCGTTGTTTCGCCGCCATAGAGCGTGGCGCGTCCCTGTGCCTTGATGGCTTTTGCGCTGCTTCCGCTGCTGCTGTTGCCGCCGGGGTTCCATCCGCCGGGTCCGCCGCCTCCGGGACGGCCGCCACCTCCGCCGCTGCTGCCACCGATGCGGCTGCCGCTGGTGCTGATGGTGAGGAGTGGTCCTTCGCCGTCGGCTGTTCCTTGCGTGTAGGTGCCCGAACTCTTGATGCCTTTACCGCCTGTTCCGGTCATGGCAATGGAGATGGTGCCGGCGTTGAGTGCGATGGCGGCGTCGGCATTGAGTCCTTTGGCGGTGTAGTTTTCGTTGGATACGGTTTGCCCTGCTCCTGAGTTGCTGATAGTGAGCATGCCGCCGTTGGTGGTGATGGTGTTGGCAGAGATGCCGCGTGATGCCGTGCCGGTGGCGGTGATTTGCAACGTGCCGTCGTTCTGTACGAAATCGGTGGTCTTGATGCCCGAACTGTAGGATGCGTCGTTGTTCTCTATCGTCATCGTGCCGGCAGGACGGAGCGTGACGTCGCCTCCGTCGATGGTGACCGAAGCATCGGTCTTGATGCTTTTGCTGGCTGCACCGCTGTTGCCGATGGTGAGGGTTCCGCCGACGATGGTGAGGCTGCCGGTGTCTTCGGGGTCGGTGCCGTCGTCTTTGTACGACACTTGGATGCCGTCGTCGCCGCAGTTGTCAATGGTGAGTGTGCCGCTCTCCATGCGGAAATACTGGTTGCAGTTGATGCCGTCTTGCGGAGCCGACAGCACGTTGATGGTGCAGTTCTTCATCTCCACATACTCTTTGCTCCAGATGCCGTGGGCAGCATTGGCATGGATGTTCAGCGTGCCTTTTCCCTTGAATTCCGTATGCCCCTTGCAGGAGAAGCAGCCTTTCTGTGTGCCTGCAGCGCCGTCGGTGAGGGTGTTCACCGTGCCGCTTTTGGCACTCACGGCAATGCGTTTTCCGTTTTGTATGTCAATGGCAGCACCATGGGGATTGGTGAGCGTAAGTCCGTTGAGGTCGATGGCTGTCTTGTAGGAACCGGCAAGCGTGAACGAGCCGTCGGACGCTGTTCCGCAGAGCGTGTAGGTGATTTCGTCGGCAACGTCGTCGCTTTGGACGATGCTGACGTGGGCACCATTGACCGCAATGGTGAGATAGCGGGCAATGTTTCCGGCAACCGTCACTGCGGCAGTGCTGCCGTTGTAGGCGATGCCGACCGTGTTGTCGGTTACCTGCGTGAGGTCGATGTACATTCGCATGTTCTCGTTCAGCGCATAGTCTTTTCCCAATATGGTCAGGGTGGAGCCATCGTTGTATGTCATCTTGCCGGCTTGCGCGGCAGGAATCTGATACGTCACTTCGTCCATTTGCACATTCAGCGTCTGTGCTGCTGCCGTGCCACAGAGCAGGAGCACGGCCATGGTCAATGCGTTCTTCATTTCACCCATTCTTTTGTGGTTTTACCATGTTGCTTCTTTATATAGATGCCACGTTGCGGACGATGTTGCAGCGGTCGTCCTTGCAAATCGTACATTTGTATCGTGCGGTCGTCGGCATCGTTGTCAACGTCGTGAATGGCGTCAGCCTCGGTGGCGTCGGTGGAGAACTGCATGGACTGCAACGATGAGAGTTCGAAACGTTGCGAATGGTCAACCGTTGCCGGCAGCATCGTGACGACCAGTTTGCCGTTGTCAATCGTGATTTCTTCAATCATGTCAGCGGGCAATGCTGTGATGCTTCCGTCGGTGGCTTGCAGCAGAAGGTAGGGATATACCCAATCGTCAGCCATGGCTGCGGCAGTGCAGCCGATGCATAATGCGAATGCTAATAATCGTCTTTTCAT
>JAFLUS010000263.1 GCA_022508685.1 Prevotellaceae bacterium
CTTTTTGCCACTTTTTCAGCACATTCGCACCTATTTGTCAGATTTTCTGCGTAACTTTGCAGCCTATGGGACGACTCCTTGCCATTGATTACGGAAAGAAACGCACGGGCATTGCCGTGTCGGACTCGCTGCAACTGATTGCCAACGGACTGACGACGGTGGCGACGGTGCAACTGTTCGATTTCCTTGCCGACTATCTGCAGCGCGAGGAGGTGGAGCGCATCGTGGTGGGTTTCCCTCGTCAGAACAATGGGGAGGATTCCGAAAACATGCGTCGCATCACGCCGTTTGTCAATCGGTTGCGTCGTCTCTATCCCAATTTGCCGGTCGACATGTACGACGAGCGATTCACGTCGGTGCTTGCCCACCGCGTCATGCTCGACAGCGGCATCGGTCGCAAGGCACGGCAGAACAAGGAGTTGGTCGACAAGATCAGTGCGACGATTATCCTTGAAGACTATATGGAGGCACGACGCTTGCAGAATAATTGCTAACGATAACCTATTCAACTCATTATGATACTACCTATGTACATTTTCGGTCAATCCGTCCTGCGCAAGCAAGCAGAGGAGATTACGGCCGATTACCCCGAACTGAAAGAGTTACTTGCCAACATGTTTGAAACACTGCACAATGCTGAAGGCGTCGGTCTGGCTGCACCGCAGATTGGGTTGCCCATCCGCGTGGTGGTGATTGACCTCGACTGCATCAGCGACGACGAACCGCAGTACAAAGGTTTCTTGAAAGCATACATCAACGGCCACATCGTGGAGGAGAGCGAAGAAACCAGCGATTTCGAAGAAGGTTGCCTGTCGGTGCCCGGCGTTCACGAGAAGGTACGTCGTCCGTCGCGTGTGCGCATCCAGTATATGGATGCCGATTTCCAGCCGCACGACGAATGGGTGGAGGGCTTCGAAGCCCGCGTCATTCAGCATGAGTTCGACCACCTTGAAGGCAAATTGTTCGTCGACCGCATTTCGCCTCTGCGCAAGCAATTGGTGAAGAAGAAACTGCTTGCCATGAGCAAAGGCAAGTTCTCTTGTTCCTACAAGGCCAAGTCCAACCATTGACATGAGGCAGAAGTGTAGCACGCATCCGATTTGTCGCAGGTATGCCCGATGGCTGCGTGCCTTGCGCATGTCGTGCGTTCTGCTCTGCACACTCTGCTCCCTGCCGCTGACTGCCCAAATCAACACGGACCGCATGATGGATATCGGCCGTAACGCACTCTATTACGACGACTACGTGCTGTCCATCCAGTATTTCAACCGCGTCATTTTGGCGAAGCCCTACCTCTATGAGCCTTATTTCTACCGAGGTTTGGCGAAATTCTATCTCGAAGACTATACCGGAACGGAAGCGGATTGCACGGAGGCCATCGAGCGCAATCCCTATTTCCCCAATACTTACGAAGTGCGCGGACTTGCCCGCATCAATCTGGGTAAATACCAACTGGCATCCGACGACTATCGGCAAGCCACGGAGTATTTGCCCGAGAGCAAAGCCTTGTGGCACAACTGGGTGCTCTGCAACATCGAACTCGACAGCCTGCAGCGTGCCGACTCCATCAGCAACATCATCATTGCGAAGTGGCCCAAATATGCCGACGGCTACGTGATGAAGGCACAAATCCTGTTGGCACAGACCGACACCGTTGCTGCCGAAGCCTTCACCGACAAGGCGTTGCAAGTCGACCCCTACAATGTGCCGTCGCTCTCGTTCAAGGCATCCATGTATGCCACGCGCGAGGACTGGCAGCACGTCGACACGTTGCTGACCGAAGCCATCCGTCTGCAACCCAAGAACACGCACAACTACATCAACCGCGCATTGGCACGCTATCACCGCAACAACCTGCGCGGAGCCATGAGCGACTACGACCAAGCCATCGACCTCGACCCCACGAATTTCGTAGCGCACTACAATCGCGGACTGCTGCGCTCGCAAGTCGGCGAAGACAACTTGGCGATTGAAGATTTCGACTTCATCCTGCGCATCGACCCTACTGACGTGATGGTCATCTACAACCGCGCTGAACTGCTGTTCCAGACGGGCGACTATCGCGGTGCCATTCGCGACTACACGACACTCATTCAGCAATACCCCAACTTCCTGCAAGGCTACCACCGACGCGCCGAAGCCCGCCGGCGCATTGGCGACCAACGCGGAGCCAACGCCGACGAAGAGCATATTCTGAAAGAACAGATTGCCCACCACTACGGCTACTCCACCGCTGCTTCGCGACAAGGCGTCCACACCCGCAAGAAGTCGGAAGTGAATCTCGACGATTTCCAGAAACTCATCGTCGACGACGAAGAGGAGGACCGCAAATACGAAAGCGAATATCGTGGCAAGATTCAGAACCGCAACAGCAATGCCGACCTCCTGCCGCCTCTCTCGCTCACCGCTTATCAGGAAGAAGCCACCGCTCCGCATCCCGCCTTCGCCACCGCCCTCGAGCATCTGCTCGTCGGCGAATACGAAGCCGCCATCCTCGACCTCACCACCGTGGTCGAACAGCAACCGCAGTTTGCCGAAGCCTATTACAACCGCGCCTACGCCTATGCCAAAACTGCAAAACTGCAACTCGCCATCGACGACCTCACCTCCGCCATCCGCTTGCGCAGCAATTTCGCTCAAGCCTACTTCAACCGCGGCATCCTCCGCATCCAGACCGATGCCCCCGTCGCCGACTTCAGCAGCGACCTCAGCAAAGCTGGCGAACTCGGTATCTACCAATCCTACAGCGTGTTGAAGCAGCATACGAAAGCAAAGCGCTAACGACGGCCATTGTGC
>JAFLUS010000264.1 GCA_022508685.1 Prevotellaceae bacterium
AGCAACGCATGGTCAATCGGTCGCGTGGCACGGACGGCACGCGAGAAAGGCACATACACGATTTCGTCATTGTCAATGCCAATCATGATGTTGCGCAGTCCCTTCATCAGTGCCTCGATGCTGGCGCTGCCCATGCGGCTGGCAATGATGCGGTCGTGCGCCGTGGGGTGACCGCCACGCTGCAGGTGGCCGAGAATTGAAATGCGGACATCGAGTTCGGGATGCTCCTTCTTCACCATGTCGGCATACTGCAGTGCTCCACCCGTCTCTTCGTTCGCAGCCACCAACACGATGCTGCTCGATTTGGTCTTGCGGAAACCCGACTGGATGAAATGGCGCAGTTGGTCGGTCTGAATCTGTACCGATGGAATGATGGCTTCCTCACATCCCGACGCAATGGCACCATTCAAGGCAAGGAAACCGGCATCGTCGCCCATGACTTCGACGAAGAACAGACGTTCGTGGCTGGTGGCAGTATCGCGAATCTTATCCACGCACTGCATGATGGTGTTGAGCGCAGTGTCGTAGCCAATGGTCGTGTCCGTTCCGCATAGGTTGTTGTCAATCGTTGCGGGAATGGCGATGCAGGGAATGTCGTACTCCTGCGCAAAGATGCGTGCACCATGGATGGTCCCTACTCCACCGATGACGACAAGGGCGTCGATGCCTTCTTTCTTCACGTTCTCATAGGCTATCTTCCGTCCTTCTTCCGTCATGAACTCCTTGCTGGGTGACGACTTGAGGATGGTGCCGCCAAACTGCAGGATGTTGCTGACATTCTGCGTCTGAAACTCCACGACCTCGCCGTCTATCAGCCCCTTATATCCACGTCGGACGGCTTTCACGCGCAGTCCGTTGTAGATGGCACTGCGAGTGACTGCGCGAATTGCGCTGTTCATGCCCGGAGCATCATTGCCCGATGTCATGATACCGATACACTTGATGTCTGCCATAATTGTTCTATACGTTCTATCTTATTTCGAATTATTCAATCTACCTTCAGTTTCCATTCGCCATTGCACTTCACCATGGGTTGCGAACAGAGGTCGGAGTCACCATCTGCAAAGTACAGATAATAGTGGAGCGTCAGCCGCAAATCGTCGGTCTTTTCTGTCGCACAGACACGTATGCCTTGCACGCCGCCATGCTGTTTCCGCAATCGTTCGGCATACTGCGCCACAGCCTGCGTCCTCCATGCCAACTGCAACGAATCGAGCGGTTTTCCGAAGTCGAGCATATCCACATACTGCCGATAGTGCCGCAGTTGCAACTGCTCTACCGACTGACGGAGTGCTGCTTCTTCGGGCGGAACATCATCGACGGACTTTTCCCGACACGACACCGCCACGGCACTCATCCCCATCAGCATCAGACTCAATCCTATAGCCTTTGTCCATTTCATTTTTGACGGACATATACATTGATGGGCGTACCGGTGAAGTCCCAATGCTCGCGAATCTGATTCTCGAGAAAACGCTTGTAAGGTTCTTTCACATACTGCGGCAAATTGGCGTAGAACACAAACGATGGTACGCGTGTGCCCGGCAACTGCATGCAGTATTTGATTTTGATATACTTGCCCTTCAGTGCAGGTGGCGGAGTGGCCTCAATGATAGGCAACATCGTCTCGTTCAGACGGGCGGTCGTGACCTTTGTCGTGCGATGCTCATACACCTTCTGCACTTCTTCCAACACACGGAAAATGCGTTGCTTGGTCACTGCGCTGGCGAAGATGATGGTGAAATCCGTAAATGGTGCCAACCGGTTGCGGATGGCCGATTCGAAATGGCGGATGGCCTCATTGCTCTTGTCCTGCACCAAGTCCCATTTGTTCACCACGACCACCAGTCCCTTTTGGTTCTTCTGCACCACTTGGAAGATGTTGACATCCTGCCCTTCCACACCACGCGTGGCATCAATCATCAGCACACACACGTCGCTGTTCTCAATGGCACGGATGCTGCGCATCACGCTGTAGTATTCCAAGTCCTCGTTCACCTTGTTCTTCTTACGGATTCCAGCCGTATCGACAAGGTAGAAGTTGAAACCGAATTTTTCGTATTTCGTATAGATGGAGTCGCGCGTCGTACCGGCAATATCCGTGACGACATTGCGGTCGTCATCGAGAAACGCATTCACCAACGACGATTTGCCCGCATTCGGTCGACCGATGACGGCAATGCGCGGAATATCCTCCTCTATCACCTCCGACAGTTCCTTCGTGAAACTGCCCACAATGTCGTCCAGCAATTCGCCTGTTCCGCTTCCCGTGAGTGACGAAATGCAATAGGGGTCGCCCAGTCCCAACGAATAGAATTCGGGGGCTTCGTAGCGCAGTTCGTTAGAATCTACCTTGTTGCAAACCAGCAACGTCGGCAGTTTCGAGCGGCGCAGGATGTCGGCCACCGCCAAGTCGAGGTCAGTCACGCCCGTCTTCACATCTACCAGAAACAGAATCACGTCGCATTCCTCAATGGCAATCTTCACCTGCTTGCGGATTTCTTCCTCAAACACGTCGTCGCTATTGACCACCCAACCGCCTGTGTCTACGACCGAGAACTCCTTGTTTCCCCATTCGCATTTTCCATATTGGCGGTCGCGCGTAGTGCCTGCTTCATCGCTCACGATGGCATGGCGGGTCTTTGTCAATCGATTGAAAAGCGTAGACTTCCCCACATTGGGACGTCCCACGATGGCTACTAAGTTTCCCATAATACATTGCTTTTGATTGCAAAGTTAATA
>JAFLUS010000265.1 GCA_022508685.1 Prevotellaceae bacterium
ACGCAGTGCAACAGCCAACCAATTAGGACTGACGCACGAAGAAGTCGTGACACTGGCAAGCATCGTCGATTCTGAAAGCGCGTATTCGCCGGAAAAGCCAACCATTGCAGGCCTGTATCTCAATCGCCTGCACAAAGGCATGTTGTTGCAGAGCGACCCGACGGTCATCTTCGCCATCGGTGATTTTTCGATACGACGCGTGCTCGGTTCAGACCTGTCCATCGATTCACCTTATAATACATATAAGTATAAAGGATTGCCACCGGGACCGATTCGCATCGCCACCATCGACGGCATCGACGCCGTACTGAATGCACAGACTCACGACTTTCTCTATATGTGTGCCAAAGAGGACTTTTCGGGTTCACACAATTTCGCCACCACTTACTCTGACCATTTGGCAAATGCCCGGCGTTATGTGAAGGCTTTGAACGAACGCAATATCAAACGGTAATCCCAACATTCAATCATGCGCATCTTACTTCTCGGCGAATACAGCAATGTTCATTGGACGCTGGCACAGGGACTGCGAGCGCTCGGGCACGAAGTATGCGTAGTGAGTGACGGGGACAGATGGAAGAACTATCCGCGCGACATCGACCTCAAACGCCGTTCATTAAGCAAATGGGACACGTTCACTTACTTCTGCCGTGTGCTACGGACACTGCCCCGTTTGCGACACTTCGACGTGGTGCAGGTCATCAACCCCGTATTCTTCGATATCCGTGCCGGAAAGATACAGCCATTCTACAATTATCTGCGGCGTCACAACGGAAAGATGTTCATGGGCGCATTCGGCATGGACCACTATTGGGTGAAGACGTGTCTTGATTGTACCACCTTCCGCTATTCAGATTTCAACATCGGACAAAAGAAACGAGATGATGAACCGCAGAATCAATCCTTCATCACCGACTGGTTGGATGGCGAAAAGACAGCCATCAACCGTTACATCGCCGAGGATTGCGACGGCATCATCTCTGGGCTCTACGAATACGACCGCTGCTATCGCCCGTATTTTCCCGACAAGACGCACTTCATTCCTTTTCCCATAGACCTGTCGAGCGTTACGCCTGTTGAAGGGTACAAAACCGGTATGCCCATTCGTTTCTTCATCGGCATACAGAAAGGGCGCTCCGATTACAAAGGCACCGACATCATGCTCCGTGCCTTGGAGCAATTAAAACAGAATTATTCCGACCGCGTCGAAATCGTAAAAGTAGAGTCTGTCCCCTTCGCAGAATATGTGAAACTGATGAATGGCAGCCACGTATTGCTCGACCAACTTTACAGTTACACTCCCGCGATGAATGCTTTAGCAGCCATGGCAAAAGGACTGATTGTCGTGGGTGGCGGCGAACCGGAAAATTACGACATATTGGGCGAAACGGAGTTGCGCCCAATTATCAATGTACTGCCCGACGAGGCAGACGTATATCACAAATTGGAACAACTGGTACTCCATCCGGAGCAACTCCCCGAACTATCACGGCAAAGCATCGAATACATACGGCGTCACCACGACCATATTAAAGTGGCGCAGCAGTATGTACAACACTATCTCCATTCCTGTTAACGTCTCGCAACCCAAGTTGCAACGCCTTCTACAACCATTTCTACTTCTTCGTCAGTCATTACCGGACTGATAGGAAGCGACAATTCCGTTCTTGCCCATGCTTCAGCTATTGGGAACGACACTTCGGCATAATCTGCAGCATAGGCATTTTGGCGATAAGGCACGCGAGGATAATGTATCAACGTCTGAATATTTCGTAACCGCAACCACTCCTGCAATTCATCCCGACGTTCCGAACGCAAGGCATAAATGTGGAACACATGACGGTTGTCAGCAGATACTGAAGGCACGGACCTTAACCGATTTTTCTCTCCATCAGCAACAAAAGGCAACAACACTTGCGAATATCGGGCAGCAATATCGCTCCGACGCAGATTGTCAGTCGTGAGCCGTTGCAACTTGACACGAAGAACTGCTGCTTGCACTTCGTCCATACGCGAATTGACGCCCCGACTCTCATGCACATATTTACAAGTCTGCCCATAATTAGCCAATTGCCGAACGGTCTGCGCCAATTCATAATCATTCGTCACAACCGCACCTGCATCTCCCAATGCACCCAAATTCTTTCCCGGATAGAAACTGAACGCCACTGCATCACCACGCCCGACGCTATGAGCACCATGAGCCTGACAGGCGTCTTCCAACACTTTCAGCGAATACGTCTCAGCCACAGCCATCACGCCATCCATATCACACACATTTCCATAGAGATGCACAGGTAGCAAGCAACGGCTACGCGTCGTCAGCACTTGTTCGATACACTCCACATCAATCAACGCATTGTCGGCTCGCACTTCACAAAACACAGGTTTCAGTCCCACCCGGCTGACAGCCAAAGCCGAAGCAATAAACGTGTTGGCAGGCATCACCACCTCGTCGCCATCAGCCCATTCATTCAGTTCTTTCCACGCCATCAGCGTGAGTGTCAAAGCATCCAAACCATTACCACAACCCACGCATGCCGACATACCAACATGTTGTGCCCACTCCCGTTCAAATGCTGCAGTCTCTTCACCCTGCAGGTACCATCCATTTCTCAATACACGCATCACCGCCTCTTCCAGTTCGCTACCAAAAGAAGCCGTTATGCGTTGCAAATTCAAAAAATCAATTTTCATAAAAACATGCCAATCTGATTCTGTCGCAAAAGTACAAAAATAT
>JAFLUS010000266.1 GCA_022508685.1 Prevotellaceae bacterium
CACCTGATACCAATCCTGTGCGCACACCTCGAATGTGGCGGCAGCCAATACAACGACCGCACACAGCAATCGCACAAATGCGGTCTGCAATATAAAAAATCTATTCATCATGTTCCATCATTCACTTGACACTGCAAATCTACGAAAAAACTCTGAAAACAGCGCAAAAGCATTATAATTTTAGGCCTAATATGCAAAAGAATGGCATGTTGGATAAAAGAGAATAGCAATGAGCCGTGTGCAGCCCATTGCTATCTTATGGTCAATCAGTTCGTCAGATGAGACAAACTGCCGCTTTTAGAAACAGAAACTGATGATGAATTTGGAGGAAGTCGTTTTGTACTTCGTTTTGTCGTTTTGGAATATTGCGCCCAATCCATCATCGAATACATCATCGTCGAAATCGTCGTTGAATGCAGAGGTGTTGTATTTTCCGCTTCCCCATTTCGTCTCAAATCCGATGGAGATGAAGCGGTAAGATACGCCGATGCCCCAACTGAAGTTAGTGACGTAAGCACTGCCAAGTTCGGTGTCGCCGTCTCCACTGAGGAGAAGTCCTGCGTAGGAAGGGATGACATGGAAGTAGGTATATGCTTTGAGGTGTTCCCATCCTTTGCCGACGCTGTAGAATGGAGTCACTTGCACGGACGGACCGATAGCCAATCCGCCTTCGAAGTGATAGTAGCCCAAGTCGGAAATCATGTCGCCAAGGTAATCATCGTCATCGTAATCGCCGTAGTAGTCATCGTAGAATCCGTCTTGGTCGCCCCAGTCTTCAGCAAAATCTTTCTCTGACAGGCTTTTGTACTTTGCAAAAGAGAGGTTAACCCCCCAGTCCAATCCAATTTTCATGATGTTGGCAATGGGTTTCTTGTGTAGGAAGATGGTTCTTGTCGACTGCAGCGACAGTGCCAAACTGCTTTTGAATGCAGGTTCGCTTTTGTCGTCGAGATTTCTCGTTTTCTGCGAGCCAATACCGATGCCTATGCGTTTCTTCTGCTTCCAGATTTTATCCATCGC
Source organism: Prevotellaceae bacterium (assembly GCA_022508685.1). Taxonomy (GTDB): domain Bacteria; phylum Bacteroidota; class Bacteroidia; order Bacteroidales; family Bacteroidaceae; genus UBA3839. The sequence goes on from JAFLUS010000266.1 coordinate 1,021, forward strand.
TTCGTTTCCGGCACGTTCCTTGTCAGCCGCTTCCAGTGCATCCAACCGTTCTTGCTGTTGCTCCATGATGTGTCTCAGACTGTCGGTTTCTGTCATGTCTTGTGCTGAGACACTCGTGCCGATTGCCACTGCGATGGCTGTAAGGACGAATATTTTTCGTAATTCCATAATGTGTAATGGTTGTTTGGGAGTGATTAGTCCACCAACATCGTAATGAATGGTTGCGACATGAGAATATCGAGTGCAGCAATGATTTCAAGCGTTTGTACCTTGGTGATGTCACCGATGATGACAGCGTCTTCTGTAATGACTCTTCCGTTAAGTTCGGCTTGCGGATAGAGACCGTAGATGTCGCCGATTTGCTCATTTTGTTCTTCAAGGTTTTCGAACATCAGTGCTGCCCATGTCTTGTTGGGGAAGGTGATGGTGGTCATGTATTTCTTCAGAAGGTTGTTGGCAAATTCAGTGTCGATTTGGTATTTGGTGTTGATGCCGTAGATGTTGTTGTTGATGTAACGGTTGTTGGCATCATCCCATTTGCCAATGAGGATTTCCGACAGGTCGCTGTCGTTTCCTTGCCAGATGTCGATGGTTTTTCTGACGGTGCCGTTGTCTTTGCCCACAAGGCAGTCGACGGTGATGTAGATGGTCTTGCCGTTGCGGTAAACGGTGAGTGCAAGGTCCGACAGATTGTAGCCGTCGTAGGCACGTGTTACCTTTTTCAGGCGGCTTTGCATTTTGCGGAGTGCTGCATAGTCGTAGTAATCATCGTCATCGTCGTCGTCCATGTCTGCCCATGCACCGGTCTTGAACAGACGTTCCAATTGCTGTGCCATGTAGGTGCTTTCGCAAATCAGTCCGAACACGGCGTCTTGGCATACGCCATTGGTGAAGTCGAAAGCATAGTAGGGTTGCCAGTCGTCTCCGTACTCGTCGGCGTCGTATGGAACGTAAGTCAATACGCCGTTATCTTCGTTGCCGCTCCATCCGGTTCTGCCAATGTTGTTCAGCACCAATTCTGACGACACATCGGGGTTCGTATCGCCCCCTTTGGGCTCGTCATCGTCGTCACTACATGAAACAAATACAAGGCTGCATGCAGCCACCATGGCAAATGCCACATAACTGAAATACTTTTTCATTGTTGTTAAATTTTGAAGGTAAAAATGTTGAAATGTTTGTGCAAAATGTACGTGGCGTGCGCGAAAGTACCCACACGGTAGTCATCTGTTTCCTGTTTGCGAGTGCAAAGGTAAAGAAATATGCGTGATTATCACCCCCCCCGCAGTTAACAGTTGTTAACACCTTTGACTTTTAACATCTGCAATGAACTTGCATGGCAGAAATTGCCCATTTTGCCATTTCATGCGCTTCGATGCACGAGTTTGTGGAGTGCAGTCTACGCGTTCGTGAAGTGCAGTGTGCAAAGTGTCAGAGTGCAGTCTGCAGATTCGTAGAGTACACTCTAAAAAGTCGTAGAGTGCACTGCACGAAGACCAGCGTTGCGGCAGATTTTACAACTTGTCGCAGTATATGAGATGACAACTTTCAATATGTCAGCACAACGCCGGAACATTTGTCGTTTTGTCAAAGAGACGAAAAAATCGTATGGTTTGATTGCTGCTTTCTTTGCTTGAAACATATGTTTTTGTACAAATGAAAAAAGCCACACTCTTTCGCAGTGGAAAGAGTGTGGCTTCGAGTAAT
>JAFLUS010000267.1 GCA_022508685.1 Prevotellaceae bacterium
CTCTGCCACGTCGTCGACAGCACAGGCTGCGAGGTTCAATAGCGTGGCAGTAGTGAGTAGCAATTTTGTTAAGCGCATTTCTGTAACGTGATGTTTTATGTATAAATCAATGTAGTTTTATCTCTGTGATGCTATGGAGCAGGGGTATCTACATTTTTGCTTGCGTCTCTCTTAAATTTATCTGTGATTTCGTTGAAATATGGATTATATAGTTTGACCGTTGTGATATTGGCACCATCTTCCAAGAAGTCAAGACTCGATATCGCTGTCGTTGTGACAAAACGTGCGCGGACGATGCGGCTGGCAGATGTTGACGAAATGCCGTCGGGGGCATAGTCACCCCAATTGACTGTCTTGATATATTTGATGCGTGAATCGGTTACGCCCGGGAACAGTGAAGGTCCTGTTTCCACAACGGCATTGCCTACCCCTGCGTTTTCAATATTCTGACGGTCGGACTCAATGGTAAATTCGAGAGGGAATATGGCTTCAGGAAGACCGGCAGGGAGTTCAAAGAATATGGTCAGTTGCGCACCCTTTTCCGGACCAACATAATAGTTTACGTCAGAGTCTGTCGGTGTATCATCAGGGTCGTAATCGGGGAATTGTGTATCATCAGCCCACAAGCCCGGATAGGTTTCCATACGGATGAAGTCCCATGGATTGCGAAGAACGAGGTTGATGGTGCGGCTCAAGCCGAGCGTGCCGCTCGCGTCGTCAGCAGGCGGACTATAGACAATGAATTTCTGTTGTTTCAATTCATCTGTGGGGGCATTCGTTTTGATTTTTATGCGACGCCACTGCGAGCCGTCTTTTTCATCGGGCATATTTTGTCCGCCATTGTCTTCGGAATATGACTGGACGACATCGCCGACAGCAAGACCCACGTTGGGGTCATTGTATTTCACGAGGTCGTTGCGTTCCGTACGGCGGCCGGTGATGTCTGACAGATAGCGGTAGCGGAAATCAATCTCATGCCCGGGTTGCGTAACGACGTAGTTGACAAAATTGACGTAGAGCATATCCACACCGTCGGAGATTTGAGTCATGCTGCGCGTGGTGACGTCGCCTGATACATTATTGAACGCGGGTGCGGAAACTGCTTCATTGGGAGTATCGTATCCCGGAGCACTTACGCCTGTAATGCGAATGGTATACTGAATGTTGCGAAGAACGTTGTATTCGGAAAACAAGCCAGTAAGCGGGTCTCGGTAGCCTAATGCCAATTTGTAATAGCCGGATTTTGTAGCACCACTGGTTGGATTTCTGAATGTTCCGTAGAGCAACACGTAGAGCGGTTCGACCGATACGTTCTGACGTTCGTAGATATATCGCTCGTTCGTTCCCCATTGGCTGCCTGCACCGAGTTTATCTAACGTATGACGTTTCTTGGCCTCAGCCGGCGATACGCCTTGATAACCTTGACGGGTAATGGCGTTATAGCCAAAGATGTCTGCAGGAGTTTTGGAAAAATCGGCATATTGTGGAAATTCTACATCGCTGCTGTTGGGTTTGGAGAACCATGGCACGACAGAACTTGCGTCCAAATCGTTGACGATGGTCCAACCCACAACCTTAAAAATGTTTTCGCTGACACTACTTGTCAAAGTAACTTTGGCAAAGTTACGAATCAGCGGAATAGGATTACTAAATTTTGCACGAACTTCAGTCTCCGTGCCGACAACATTGTCGAGTGTAGGGTCGTCGGTATGGTCAACCGATACCAGAATGCGGCAACCTAATTCAACACGTTGCCAATACACATCCTTGTCACCGCTCACGATGAACGCCGGCATCACAATGTCTTCGAGTCCATAACCCACTCGGTTGATTTGTTGCGAGAATTTACCATCTGCATCGTCGGTGGCAATGATGTGGATAGTTGCGTTGTCGTCCGTTTGCGGCAAGTGCGCCGTAAACTTCACACGGTTTGCCGCTTCGTCACTCCAACTAGTGTCTGACTTCGGGATATGAATCGTTTGCAGTAAATTGTTGCCGTCGAAGACAAAGAGGAAAATGTCGAGGTCGTTCAATTTTGGGGCGGATTCGCCCAATGCCCGCGTTGCCGTTGTCGGCATGTCAGGGAACGAGAGTGTGATGTCGATGCCGTCGCCCGTTGACAAGTGGGGCATTTGTCCGGAGATGAGCAAGTCATCTGCACAAGCCAACAGAATGACCGACAAGCAACTGATGAAGCAATATCTGATGATTGATTTCATGGCTAATATGGATATTGTAAACTGTGAATCAATATGTTATGCAATTGCTAAAAGACTTACTTTATATTCATTGCTTCCGTTGATATCTTTGTAGGAAATTCTGTACCGTATATGAGTCTGTCTGCGGATTTTCCTTCGGACGGTCGCCCCAAGTGAAAATTTTCCAATTGGCTTTATTCGTACCTTCAGGAATGCGGTTCAGTCCTTGATGACCTTCGGCATCTACCTGCTCCCAATACCAAGTGTCGTAGACACAACGGATATAGGAGGTTGTTCTGGTCGTAAGTTTTCCATCTTCATCAACCACTCCGTGGGCACTCCAGTTATAATCTCCATAGAAAATATCTGCTAATTTATTTGCGGCTTGCAGTTTCTTTACAATTTCTATTTCTCCAAATGTTGGAAGTCGCCAACGTCCAGCCGGATAGCCATATTGCTGAAATGTTGCACAACGTTTACGAACGATATCTTTTGTAAAGTGACCAATACCTGTGG
>JAFLUS010000268.1 GCA_022508685.1 Prevotellaceae bacterium
CAGGCGTATGCATAAGCGTGTTCACGTTTATGCGCACGCCTGAAACGGGTGTTGCGTCGCTCTTTTGGGAAGCCTTCGCACGGCATGTGTTTTCTGCTGATTTATATAAAAAGTACGCGCGCGAAGATACCTCATACCCACTATCTCCGTCAAAGAATACCGCAAATTCTCAAAAAAAACACAAAAACATCAGTAAAAACATGACAATGCAGCACTTTTTTTGTATCTTTGCATGAATTTTGGGATATTCCCATACACATTTTCATCCGTAAATACTAAATCACTAAAAACAATAAGAAAAATGGCAGTATTACAAAAAATCCGAAACAAAGGTGTACTCCTCGTTTCCATCATTGCACTTGCCCTCTTCCTCTTCGTCATCGGCGATTTTCTGCGTGGAGGAGAAGTGCTGTTCACACAAAGCCGACAGAAAGCAGGCGAAATAGCCGGCAAAAACGTCAGCATTCAAGATTACCAGAAATTCCTCACGCAAATCCAATTCTTCTATGAGGAATCCGGACAAGGCAACCAAGCACGTGCCGAACAAATCAACGACATGGCATGGAACACCTTCGTACAGCAACAAATCATCGGTAACGAATGTCGCGAACTCGGACTTGCAGTCAGCGACGAAGAAGTAGCCGAATTCCTGCGTTCCGGACAACACCAATTCCTCCAAATCCGCGACTTCATCAATCCGCAGACCGGCACTTACGACTACGCATACGTGCAGCAAGCCATCAATGCCAGCCAGCAACTCCGTGATTATTACATCTTTGCACAAGAACAAATCCGTAACGAACTTCTTGCGTACAAATATCAATCACTGCTGCAACAGAGTTTCCTCGCCAATCCCGTTGAAGCACAACAAGCATTCAACGACCGCGTGAACGAAAGCGACATCGTGCTCGTATCCATCCCCTTCACCACCGTTGACGACAAAGACGTCAAAGTAGAGGACAGCGACCTCAAAGCCAAGTACGAAGAACTCAAGCCGCGCATGCTCCAACCGGTAGAAACACGCGAACTCAAGTACATCGACGTAGCCATCGTAGCCAGCGATGAAGACCGTGAAGCCGCACAGAAAGACATGGACGAGAACCAACAGAAACTTGCCGCTGCTGCAGACAGCAAAGCCATCGCAACCCTCGTTCACAACGCATCTTCACTCCTCTCCTACTCCGACGTGCTGAAGAAGAAAGACGCTTTCCCCGCATTCATCCAAGCACGTCTTGAAGGCGACTCCACCGCACTCCAAGTAGGACAAACCACCCCCGTCGTATTCGATGCAGCCAACAACCTCTACTACACGCTGCGTCTGCTCGAAAAGACCACCCAAGCCGACTCCGTCCTCTTCCGCGGCATCACCATTACCGGTAAAGATGAAAAAGACGTAGCCCAAAAGGCTGACTCGGTTGTCAATGCACTCAAGGCAGGAACGGCATTCGCAGAAATGGCAAAGAAATACAACCAGCCCAGCGACTCCGTATGGATTAGCACAAGCCAATTCCAACAAGGACAACTTTCGGCAGACGACACCAAACTCATTAACACACTCTATGCCATGTCGAAGGGTGAAGTCAAGAAGATGAAATTCAGCACTGGTGCAACCGTTGTATATGAATTGATGGACAAGCGCAGCGATGTAACGAAATATAAACTCGCAGCCATCGTTAAAGACCTCAAATACTCTACCGAGACATCAACCAAAGAGTTTAACAAACTCAACACGTTCCTCGCAGCCAATAACACACTTGCCAAGATTGAAGCCAATGCTGCTCAAAACGGCTATGTGGTACAAACGGCGGAAATCTATAGCGGTAACCGCAGCATCAACAATTTGGAAAAGACCAACGAAATCGTACGTTGGCTCTTCGACGATGCAAAGAAAGGCGAAGTTGCGCAGCAAGTATTCCGTTGCGGAAGCAGCGACCAAGGTCACCTCATGGTAGTTGCCCTCAGCGACATCACGGAACCCGGTTACATACCATTCGACAAAGTTAAGGAACAACTGACCACCATGGTTACCAACGATAAGAAAGGCGAAAAAATCCTTTCTGACGTCAAAGGCATCACGACACTTGCTGCAGCCAAAGCAGTAAAGGGTGCGCAAGTAGACTCCATTTCGCACGTATCTTTCGCCAATGCAGCCTACATCCCATCAGCACCGATGGGTGAACCCATGGTCAGCGCATTGGCAGCAAAAACTGCAAAAGGCGCATTCGGAAAGGCTGTAAAAGGCAACAACGCCGTTTATATGCTGCAAGTAACCGACAAACGCACGACTGCCGAACAATTCGATGCTGCAGCCGCTGCAACGCAAGTTGCACGACAGAATACCGGAATGGCACTCAACTCTGCCTTCGGTGACCTGTCGCGCAAGGCAAACGTCAAAGATTTGCGCTACAAGTTCTTCTAATGACATCCTTTCTTATTATTATAAAAAGGGAGAATCGTGAAGATTCTCCCTTTTTTGCTTCCTATCTTCAAAATGAGTTAAATGATATTTATGAGTTTTAGCATTATTTAACATTACAAATGGTTTGTATATAATTTGCAAATTATAAATTTGTACAAATTTTGCATAAAATGCATACTTTAGAGGTTTGAGCCTTAATAATTGTATCATCATGTATATTAAAAAGACAATTCTTCTGCTACTGATTTGCGTTGGTAGCATGACCG
>JAFLUS010000269.1 GCA_022508685.1 Prevotellaceae bacterium
TGCGAAATTCACAACTAAAAAAATGTGCGTTCTGCTTATGGTGCAGCACTGATGTCGTCCGTACCGCGCGGATAGAATTCTATCTTGTAGAAACGGATGTCGGTGTCCGCAGTGATGGTGACGGTGAGTTTGGTCTCGCTTGTTGCCGGCACCTTGATGTCGAACATCTGCTGATTGCTGCTGCCGTCGTCCACCCGCGTCGTTTCCGTTGATGTCATTTGGTTGGAGTCGCTGCCCGCCTTAGCCTGTACGGCGATGGTTTTTGTCAGCGGACGACCGGCATTGTCGGTGGCTGTGACTATCAAGCGTGCCGTCCGTTCAATCGAAGCGGGATAACTATATTCTTTAATTTCGAACGTTCCATTTCCCGTATAATAGCCGTCGGTGCTGTGCGTGAAACTGCCGTTGACAATCAATCCGTCGGTGGCGGAAGATTCGGCGAAGTCCCATACCTGTGGTGTCGGGTCGGAGGTGTTGGATTGACGCGTAAATCCGTCTTCCTTGGTGGCAAAATACAGGTTGGCGACTTTCAGTATGGTGGTCGATGCGCGACCGCCCTCATCCTCGTCGACGTCGCCGATGCCGTCTTGTGCGAGGTCGGTGGTGGTCAGGAACCGGCAACGCACGATGTAGTTGTTTCCGGCATTGGCTTCATCTTCGCTGAACGTGCTGTACTCTAACCATGTGACGGTCTTGACGAACTGCATTCGTGCCGTCGCGACATTTTCGCGACTATCGTGGAAGAAGAGCGACTGCGATGCCGGAACGGTCTTCACCACCGCATTGCCTTGATAGGCGTTCTGTATGTTCTGCTTGTTGCTTTCGATGGTGAATTCCAAGGGGAATACGGATTCGGGCAAGCCTTGCGGCAATTCAAAGAACAGCGTCAGGGGAGAATTGACGTCTTGACCGATTTCGCGATAATGGTCGCTCCAGTCCCATGGCACGCTTTCGAAATCGTTCCAAAGTCCCGGATACGTATCCACGCGCCCCATGTCGAAGTGGTCGATGAGCGTGAAGGTGATGATGCGGTAGAGCCCGAACGTGCCGTCTTCTTTCTTTCCGCGATAAATCACGACGGTCTGCTGCATCACGCCGCCTGCATCTGCCGGGTTGGCATTCTCCTTCACCGCAATGTGCCACGTTTTCCAGCCGTCCTGCATGCCTTGTTCCGTAATGTCCAAGAACCCGTCGGACTCATATTTAATCCGCAGTTGGTCGGTGTGGTCGTCAAGTCCTTCGAGGTATTGCCCCATCAGGTCGACGGTGATGTTGCGGTTGTTGATGGTGAAGACGTGGTTGATGAAATTGACGCGGATGATGTCGTTTCCGTCCGACAGGGTTGTCAGGTTGCGGAGTTCGATTGCAGCATCGATGTTGTTGGACACGATGCCGTTGCGGGCCTCTTCCAACGTGCCGTAGCCGTCGTCTTCCACCCCGATGATGGTGATGTGGTAGTCGAAGTTGCGCAGCAGGTTGTAGTACACATATTCGCCATAGTCCGACGTGTCGTCCTTCTGACCGATGTCCATTTTGTAGTACCTCGTCTGCCCGTTGGCGCGGTGTCCGCCGATAATGACATATGCCCGGTTCTTGGCACGGAACGGCTGTTCGTAGAAATAGATTTCGGCATCCGTCGTTGCCGTCGCGCGTTTCCATTCTTTCGGCCCCTCCGTGATGCTTGTTCCTGCCGGCATGATGCCGATGTAGCCTTTCTGCTTCATGTCGGCATAGGTGTATGCCTTTACGCCGGAGGGCGTTTGTTCAAAGAAGGTGACAAACGGCTCGTCGGCATCGTCGTGGTAGGGTGTCATGCTTCCGCAGTCCGAATAGTTGTACAGATACATTTCATCGATGGTGAACGATACGCCGTCGCCCACGACCATGGAAATCTTGCCGAAGTTGCGCAGCATGATGACGTGCGTGAGCATCGCTGCAATGGCGTCGTAGTTCTCCTGTTCCTTGGTTGTCGGTTCTTCCACGCTGGGCAGAATCTCTCTGTCGAGTGGTATGCGTGCCCAGTAGGCTTCGTGGTCGTCGGTCGTGCGGAGCGTGCCGAGCAGGTTTTCGTGACCGATGCGGCTGAGTTGGTCTGCCATGTCGGGTTGGTCGGTTGCAATCAGATGGATAGTTGCTTCCGCGTCGGTCGGATTGAGTTTCGCCGTAAACTCTACCAGATTGTTCCCCGTATGTGCTCCGCACACTTCCTTGACGGTTTCTTCCGGCACGCGATAGACTTGCAGCAGGTTGCCCGAATTCGTTTCAAATACCAGCAGCCACAATCCCAATTCGGTGTAGTTCGGGGTGGCATCCATGGCTCGCGTGGTGGCGGTCGGCATGGTCGGAATTTCAAGACTGACGGCAATGTTCATCGACCCGTCGGCATTGTAACGGACAAACGGACGCTCCATATCCATTACCTCGTCGCTGCAGGATGTCGCTGCGCACAACCACCCTATTGCGGCTATCAATATATATACATATTGCTTAAACGTCGTCATCGTGCCCACCTCCCTTTGATATTAGATGTTTGCGGATTGTCTTTCTCTTTATCTCCCCAATAGAATTGCGTCGTTTTGGGTGCGTCTGCGGGTATGTCTTCGCTTCCGTCATTCTTGACCCAATACCAGTCGTCGTATACGCAACGCACGGCAGG
>JAFLUS010000027.1 GCA_022508685.1 Prevotellaceae bacterium
TTGGCGGGTTTGCTGTTGGTGAATGCGTAGAAGCGTGCTAAGGTGCGGCGTGCCTTCAGGTTTTCTTCGATAGGGTCGATGCGGACGACGGGGAGCACGTCGGTGTAGAGCGTGGAGGAGTAGGGCGAATCGTTGTTGCAGTGGGTGCCGCTGCCGTCGAAACCGGTGTTTTGCACGAGTGAACGACCGACGTTGAGCGAAAGGACGTCGGCAAGGAAGAGGGAGGCGTTCCAACGGATTGCCCACGAGTTGTTGAGACCTTCTACCTGACGGCGTAGCATACGTGTATAGCCGTATGCACCATCGAAGTCGAATTGGCGGGTGAGTCCGCGTGCTTCGAGTTCGGAGAGCAGGGCACGTCCGTCGGGATTGAACAATCGCCATGCCCGCTCCCATGTTGCCCAGCCCCAACTGCCTGTCCAACGGATGAGGAAGGTCGGGGGCAATTTCTTTTCGTTGCAGAAGTTGCAGGCTTGTATGTGTCCTACGCGGGGTTCGTCGGCATAGACGTCGAGGGCGTCGTTCATAAAGCGGAGGAAGTGGGGAGCGACGACGAGGTCGTCTTCGAGCACGATGACGCGGCCATAACGGGCGATTTGCGTGCTGACGCCGTCGATGATGTTGCGTGCGAGCCCCCAGTTTTCGGGTCGTTCGATGAGGGTGAACGAACGGAAGTGGTCGGCATGGCGACGACAGATGTCGCGCGACAGGCGGACGGCTGGTTCGTCGGCTTCCGTCCGTGTGCCGTCGGCATAGACGATGAGGTCGCTCTGCCGGGCTTCGGCGTTGGTGGTGAGCGACTGAAGCAGACGGACGAGGTGGTCGGGGCGATTGTAGATGAACAGAAGAATGGGTGCCATAGCCGAAAATCAGGAGTGTGATGAATGGGGGTGGCGAAGGTAGGCGATGCTTTCGCGCAGAATGTGTGCACCGGTCACCCACAGGCAGACGAAATAGAGTGCAGCCGTGATGACGACGCGGAGCAGCAGCAGGAGCCATGTGGTCGTGATGCCGTGTGTGAGCCAGCAGGCAGCGACCAGACTTGCGGCGGCTGCGAGGGCGAAGGGGAGCATGTCGAGCAGGGCGGAAAGGAGGGTGAGGCGGATTTCGCGCCATACGAAGTAGTGCCACAGCAGCAGCCACAGCATGTAGACGGTGACGTAGGCGAGCACCATCAGTTGCATGCTGCCGAGACGGATGTCTGCCGAAAGGATGTGGATGTGCCACTGCCAATCGAAATGGTGGATAGTGCAGAGCAGTGCCAGCACGAGGATGCCTTGCGAGAGGATGCTCCACATGTAGATGCCACTGCGGCGGCGGCTCAACAGGAAATTGGTGTAGAGGGCGGTTATCGGCATCAAGGCGCCTGCCACGCACAGCATCTGCATGAATTGTGCACTGCTGCGCCATTTTTCGCCAATGAGCAAGGTGATGAGTTCGGGAGCGACGACGGCCAGTCCCAGCATGGCGGGAAATGTCATCAGGCTGGTGAAGCGCAGCATCTTGTGGAATGCACGGCTGAGGCGTTCGCGGTCGTTGTCAACCTGTACGAACATCGGTTGGGCGACGCCCTGCACGACACCCGTGATGAGGTCGCTGCCCATTTTGTTCCATTTGTTTGCCTGTGTGTAGACACCGACCTCCTGTTTGGTGTACCAACGGCCGAAGACGAAGGCAAAGATGCTGTTGTAGAAGCAGTTGAAGATGTCGGTAACGAGGATTTTTCCGGAGAAACGGAACATTTCGCGTACAGGCTGCAACGTGATGTGCAGCGAAGGACGAAAACCGGAATAGTGCCAACTCATCACGCTGACGGTGCTGACAAAGACGACGTTCTGCGTGACGACGCTCCAATAGGTGAAGCCCGAAAGCGCCATCGTCACACCGACGAGTCCCGACAGGAGCAAGGCGGACAGATTGATGATGGTCTGTTCCTTCACGCGGAGTTCGCGCATCAGCATGGCGCGGGGGACGATGGAAAAACTGGCGAAGAAAAATCCGATGAAGGCGTAGCGGGAGAGCCACAGCAGTTCAGGTTCGCCGAAATAGGCGGAGATGAAGGGTGCGCAGCACCAAAGGACAATGTATATGCACGCGCTGCACACGATGTTGAACCAAAAGACGGAGTTGAAATCGGCATAGACGGCGTTGCGCCGGTTGACGAGTGCGGGGATGAAACCGCTCTGCTGCAATGCGCCGGCAAGGAGGGAGAAGATGCCCACTTCGCCTGCCAGACCATAGTCGCCCGGCGAAAGCAGATTGGCGAGCACGATGCCGAACACCAGATTGAGCAACTGCATCGTGCCGTTGTTCAGAATGCCCCACAGCAGTCCGCGTGCGGTTCGCTCTTTCAGTGTCTGCTCTGCCATTTGTGTCGGGTGGTGGTTAGTTGACGACGCTCACGCGCATTCCGTCATAAGTCACAGGGTATTTGTAGAGCGGGCGCGGCTTGGCATGCTGTCCGTTTCCCTTGTCGAGGATGACGCCGTCGTTGTTGCAGTCGTACTCGATTTTGCATTTGCTGCAGACGACGGTGCCGTCGTCGCGGAGCGTGAGCCGGATGTCTGCGCGGTCGCAGTTGCTGCACGCCAAATCGTAGGCGCGGTATTCTCCAAACTGCGTCGTGCCGATGATGAGTCCGCCGAGTCCGAACTGGAAATCTTTGGACAGCGCGTCCATAGGGTATTTCTGCGTTTTCAGCACGGCTTCGCCTGTCGTTTCGTCGCGTGCAATCCGTCCCATTTCGATGCGTCCACCCGTAGGGCGAACGGTGGCAAACTGTCCGAAACTGCCCATCACCATGAACAATTCCTCGTAGGATGCGACTTGAAACGTGCAAATCACGCGGTTTTTGCGCGAATAGGTGCTGCTGATGTCGTCGCTGCACGCCGTTGCGGCAATGAGGAGGAACAGGATGAGGAGTTTTTTCATAGGGAATGCGAGTTAGAACGACAGGACGGGGTCGCTCACGATGCGGTCGATGGCGGCGAGTTCGTCGGAAGAGAAGGTGCAGTTCGTGAGCGCATCGAGGTTGTTGTCGAGTTGGGCTACGCTGCTCGTGCCGATGATGCACGACGTGACGCGGCTGTCGCTCAACACCCACGCCAGTGCCATTTGGGCAAGCGACTGCCCGCGCTGCCGTGCAATGGCTTCGAGTCGGCGAGCCGCTTCCACGCGCTCTGCCGTCACTTGCTGCGGCTGCAGAAATCCTGTACTGCGTGCTGCGCGGCTGTCTGCCGGTATTCCTTTATTATATTTGCCCGTGAGCAGACCTTGCGCCAGCGGCGAAAAGCAGATGATGCCGCTGCCGTTGTCGACTGCCGTCTGGAAATTGTTGCGCTGTGCCTTGCGGTCGAACAGCGAGTGGCGGTATTGGCTCAGCAGACAGGGTACGTGGGCTTCGCGCAAGATGCGATATGCTTCGGCTTGCTGTTCGGGCGGATATTTCGAAATGCCCACATAGAGTGCCTTGCCTTGGCGCACCAACTGAATGAGCGCCTCCATCGTTTCCTCCACAGGCGTAACGCCGTCGTAGCGGTGGCTGTAGAAGATGTCGAAATAGTCGATGCCGCAACGCCGCAGACTCTGGTCGCACGAGGCGATGATGTTTTTTCGCGACGACCCTGTGCCGTAGACGCCAGCCCACATGTCGTGACCTGCCTTCGAACTGATGAACATTTCGTCGCGATGAGCAGCGAGGTCTTCACGCAGAATGCGTCCGAAGTTCTCTTCAGCACTGCCGGGAGGAGGGCCGTAATTGTTGGCGAGGTCGAAGTGGCAGATGCCGGCATCGAAGGCACGCAGCACCATGTGCCGTGCTACGTCGAAATTGTCGTCGTTGCCGAAGTTGTGCCAGAGTCCGAGCGACAGCACGGGCAACTGGATGCCGCTGTTTCCGCTGTATTTGTAAATCATGTTGTCAGGTGCTGAACGGCTGCGTCTACTTTGTTGAAATTGAACTGATTGAGCGTATCGGTCATCAAGTCGGTAATTTGCGCGTTGCACAAGTTGCCGATGCTGCCTTCGTGGGTGTGGCAAATCTGCTTGACGGGCGTGAACTCGCCTGCCTCAATGGCAAGACCTACACGCCGGTAGGCGTCGCGGAAGGGAACACCTTCGGCTGCCAAGCGATTGACTTCCTCCACCGAGAACATCAGGTCGTAGCGCGGGTCGTCGAGAATGTGCTGGTTGATGCTGATGCGTTCCATGATGTAGGCAGACATGCGGAGGCAGTCCTTCAGTTCGCCGAACGAAGGCAGGAACACTTCCTTGATGATTTGCAGGTCGCGGAAGTAGCCCGACGGCAGATTGTTCATGACGGACATGATGGTCTGCGGCAATGCCTGTATCTTGTTGCACTTGGCACGCGTGAGTTCGAATACGTCGGGGTTCTTCTTGTGCGGCATGATGCTGCTGCCCGTCGTGCAATCGTCAGGCAGTTTCACGAAACCGAAGTTCTGGCTCGAAAACATACATGCGTCGAACGCCAGTTTCGCCACCGTGCCAGCGATGCCGGCCATGGCGAAGGCCGTATTGCGTTCGGTCTTTCCGCGTCCCATTTGGGCATACACCACGTTGTATGCCAGCGAGTCGAAACCGAGCAAATCCGTCGTCAGTTGTCGGTTGAGAGGGAACGAACTGCCGTAACCGGCTGCGCTGCCGAGCGGATTGCGATTGGTGATGCGCCATGCTGCCAACAGCAGTTGCAAATCGTCGACAAGGCTTTCGGCATACGCGCCAAACCACAATCCGAAACTCGAGGGCATCGCCACTTGCAAGTGGGTGTAGCCGGGCATCAATACGTCCTTATAGCGTTCGCTCTGCTCGATGAGCACGTCGAAGAGCGCCTTGACGAGTGCTGCCGTTTCGCGGATTTCGTTGCGGATGAACAGGCGGAGGTCGAGCAATACTTGGTCGTTGCGCGAGCGTCCCGAATGGATTTTCTTACCCACGTCGCCGAGTTGCCGCGTGAGCATCAGTTCGACCTGAGAGTGAACGTCCTCCACGCCCTCTTCGATGACGAAATCGCCGCTTTCCGCTTGTCGGTAGATGTCGCGCAAAGCCTTGAGCAGCACGTCGAGTTCGTCTTTCGAAAGCAGTCCGATGGTTTCGAGCATCGTGATGTGCGCCATCGAACCCAGCACGTCGTACTTGGCAAGATAGAGGTCCATTTCGCGGTCTCTGCCAATGGTGAAACGCTCGATTTCGTCGGTCATACGGACGTTCTTCGTCCACAGGTTGTCGTTTTTCAGCATAGCGGGGTAGGGGCTTTATTCATAGGGCAGAGATGCCAGCATGTCGGCAAACTTGTCGATGCCGTCCTTGAGTTTGCCGCCGAGCATCATCTTCATCATCATATTGAGTTCGGCATCGAGCGTGAGCCGCATCTTGCACGACGATGCATCCGTCGGCAGCAGTTGCACCCACATGGTGACGGGAATGGGCGACTGCGTCGACTGGAATTTCACGCATTTGGGTTCGTCGCGCTCCACGATGTTGAGCGTGACGGCGCCTACCATGGGCAGTTGCACGGAGAGCGAATCGGGCGTAGCCTCCATGCCGTCAAGCAGTTCGCGTGCCTGCCGCTGTTGGTCGTCGGTGATTTTTCCGTTCAACATCTCTGCTGCAGCCGGTGTGCCGACGACGTCTTTCAATTTCAGCAGATGGGTAAGGTCAGCCATTTTCGCGTACACGGATGACTGGGCATACGGTATCTGCTTTACTTTGCTTTCGTATTTTGCCATAAATGCAGTGGGTTAGTAAGTGTAGTTGTTATCGATTTCATTACGGGACGTACACCTTCTTGCCGTTGACAATGTAGATGCCCGGAGCCGTTATCTGACGAATTTTCATGCCGGTGAGGGTATAGATGCCTTCCGCCGTCTGCTGTTCCGCACCCACGTGTTCGATGATGGTCGGGTCGGGTTCGTCGTCCTGCTGTGCCACGTTCGGGTTACCTTTATACTTAATGGCAGGGTCGTAGGAGAGGTGAGGCGGCTGGTTGTAGCAGCAGTTCTGATTGACCACCTGCACGCGGTAGTTCAGGTCGTCCATGAGGTGCGGGATGCGATAAGCGGATTCGTAACTGGTGGCGCAGATGTTCAGCGAGTTGTCGGCTTCGTTCCACGTGACAATCTCTTCGCGCCAGTCGCCAAGCAGGTCGCCAAGCACACAGGGGTTGTACTTGCTGCCGTTGTTGAGTTTGCCCCAGAGATAGTTGCCGTTATTGAACTTGTAACGGTCGAAAGCCTTGCTGTTCGGGTTCCAATGCGCAATGATGCTCTTGTCGAAGAACTCGTCGTAGAGGTCGCCGTCCCAGTACACGCGGTTGTTGATGCCGGCGCCGCTGCTGCCGATAGCCCACGAAGAAGCGATGGCCGAACCTGTGGCGCAGTCGTATACGCCCGAACCGCTGCTATAGATGAACTGCGAATGCTCGTATGAAGAATCGAAGTGCGCTGCCAGTCCGCGTCCCGTGTCTCCGCCCGCAGTCTGATAGAGGATGCGTGCGCCCGTCTTGGCGTCGCGAAGGTCGTAGCCGTAGGGCTTTTCTTCGTGTACCATGAAGACTTCCAGTCCTTCACGTTCGGGCAGGAAGTCGCCCAGATGCAAGGCGTCGCCGTGTCCCAGTCCCGTGCGGTAGAGCAGCGAGCCGTCGTGGTCGAGTGCGGCAGAACCATAGACAATCTCATGCTTGCCGTCGCCGTCGCAGTCGCCTACGGCCATCCAGTGTGCACCTTCGCCCCACAGTCCCTGTCCTTTCGTCGTGTTGCGGCTCACCCAACGTTCTTTCAGCGTGACGCCGTCCCAGTCGTATGCGCCGACAAACGCGCCGCTGTAGTATCCGCGGGCGAATATCGGGCTCGGGTTGGCATCAGGGCCGTCGAGATATGCCAGACCGGCGAGGTAGCGTTCGGAGCGGTTCTGATTGCTGTCGCCCCAGTAACTCTGACCGGTCTTGTAGTCCGTGTGATAGGGAATTGTTGCCAATTCTGCACCCGTCGTGCCGTCGAACACGGTAATGTACTCCGAGCCGTGGTCTTGCTTGCCACGACTGCTCAACAGGTTTTCCTTCGGGTCGTCGTTGCCGAGCAGCACGTAATTGCCTTCGCCGTCAATCGTTCCGGGCGCCGTCTTGACCATGAATTCGCCGTAGCCGTCGCCGTCGAGGTCCCAAGCGATGAACTGAATGGTGTGGGCGCTTGCAAAGAAGTTCGGGCCCATGTCGATGCGCCACAGCCGTGTGCCGTTCAGTTTGTAGCAGTCGAAGAACACGTTGGACGTCGTGCCGTTGCTGGCAGCATCCTTCTCGTTCGACGGACTCCATTTCAGGATGATTTCATATTCGCCGTCGCCGTCCATGTCGCAGAAACTGGCGTCGTTCGGCGTGTAGGTGGCTCCGTTGCGGGTGTCGACGGGCGTAGACGTGCGGATGGTCATCGTCTGGTTTGCCCACGTCTTCATGCTGACTTCCGTCTCGAGCAGATTGCCGTATTTGTCGTACACTTCCAACTTGTAGTAGGACGAAGTCGTACCCGACGCGTCGCGGAAGTTCGTGCGGTCGGTGATGTATTTTCCGCTGTTCAGTTTCGTGTTCTGCAGCGTAGCCGTCGTTCCGCGATAGAGTTTGTACTTCACGCCTTGGTCGTCGGATTCGCGATGACGCCACGACACGAGGTTGCCCGTGCCCATGCCGGCACCGCTCAGGCTCAATGCCATCAGTCCGCGCTTCAGCGGTGTGGCTTCGGGTTTGGGTTGGCGGTTCGTCACGGTGAACAGCACGTCGAAGGTAAATGCCAATGCCGCACCCTTGTAAATCTTCACCGTGGCAACGTGGTTGTTGTAGTTCACCGTAGAGGTGTAGCCCGACTTCAGTTTCAGTTCAAAATCCGTCGGGTCGCCATACAGTTTCTGCGGATAGGTAGCCGTCTCGCCGTGCTTCACGTCCTTCACGAGCGGCATCAGGTCGATGTCTGCACCTTCTTCTCCATACGTGGTCGTGCCCTTGCAGACGAACTGCTCGACGAACGTGCTTGCGGTAAATATGGCTTCGTCCACGGCACCCTTCACCTCCACGTTGCGGAAACCGATGGCCTTGGGCGTGTCGGTGTCCGTTCCGTTCAGGTTATATATATATAGGTATAGGTGGAACGGCTGTCCTTCGGCAATCACGTTGCCCAACGTGAATTCCCAGTGGGAGTAGCCCGTCGAGTTTCCGGCACCGATTTTGTTGCGGAGCGGAGCGAGGCTCGTGGCGATGGCAGTGCTGCTGCCGTTTCCCACCTGATAGTACACGTCGATGTTTCCGCCGTCAGTGCCCACCTTGGCTGCGTCGAACGCAATCGAGGTCGGTTTGAACGTATGTCCCGACGCCGTCCCCACCGACAGGCGGATGCAGTGTCCGTCCGTCCTGCCCGTCACGCGCGTCTTGGGCGTGAACGTCGTGAAGTAGGGGTCGTAAGCCACTGCCGTGTAGCCCGCATCGGCGTTCGTGCCCGTCATCGTGGCCGTCGCACCGATGTTGTTGCCTTGCAGGAAAGTCGTCGTAACGATGCTCGTATATTCCTCCTCACCGCTCATCGTCACGGCATTCAGGTGGTCTTTGTCGCTCAGTTCCCATTTGGCAGTCACGTTCTGTGCCATGCAGCCGATGCCGGTGGCAATGGCCATGATAGTCAGTAGAAGGTGTTTCATAAAGTGTAGGTGTTTTTAGTGATGTTGCTATCGGTTATTTGCTGATGAATGTATGGAATGAATGTGCAGGCAGCACCATGTTGAGGTGCTTCTTGCCCATTTTTATCGTGAAGGTTCGTTGTTCGTCGGTTTGGTTGCCGGCAATGACGACATACTTGCGGTCGGGACGGCGAAAGACGATGAGGGGTACGCCGCCGTTCTGTTCCCGACTGACGTAAGACAGCATCTGGCTGCCCGGTTCGACGAAGTGCGAAAAGTGCTTCATGGCATAGAACTCTGCAGTGTAGCGATGAGAGCGATTTTCCGACTGCACTTGGATGAGTGCATTCTGCTTCCATCCCCACGCGCTCTGACCTTGATTGCACAGAATGAAATTCCAGATATAGTATTCGTCGCAACCGCGGCCGATGTAGTCGGCAAGCAGATGAAACGTGTGTTCGCCGGCACGCCAGTCCATTTGTCCGTTGCCACATTCGCTCTCCGTGGAGATGAGCCGCAAGTCGGGGTAGCGGTGCCGCAGCGAATCGATGATGTCGCGGCCTTCCCACTGCAGCCCGATGCCCTTGACCTGATGTTGCAGGCCGTCGATGAACTGCGTGACGTAGTGCAGGCGGTTGGTGTTGAGCGTACCGATGTGGACGTCCACGTCAGGATGTTGCTTCTGCAGCGTGGGGATGAGGTAGTCGCGGTTGAAACGCAGCGTGCCCTCTGCCGTCCATGCACAGCCCGGATAGGGAGTGTAACTGTATGCCTCGTTCTGGTACATCACCATGTCGATGGGAATGTTCTCCTCGGCATAGAGGTCGATGAAGCGGCAGAACATGTTGGCGTATGCCTGCATGTAGCGTGCATCTTGGATAAAGTAGTCCTGCGTGGCCAGCCGTCGGGGGAACAGGTTGCCGGCTTGCTGTCCGGCATTCATCACTTCGGTCTCGTCCACTGCGCCGCCGTCGAAGAGCAAGGCATCCTTTTCCTTCGGCAAGCGGTTCCACCGGCTCGACATGACAGGGTAGTCGTGGTTGATTTTCATCCATGCCGGCGGACTCCACGGCGACACCCAGAAGGTCATCTGCGGCTGGTGCTGCTGCGCCTTGCGGATGAGGCGGATGACGTTGGCCTTGTCATGCTCAATGTTGAAATGGCGGAGTTGGAAGTCGCCATCCACCGTGTCGCACGAATACCATGCACGGCTGTAGTCGTTGGCGTTCATGGTCAGCCGTCCGCGCGTGAAGCGCAAATCGCCGTCGGGCGCAAAGAGGCGGTGCATGACTTCCTCCTGCTCGTCGGGCTGCAGCATCTCCAGTGCGTCAAGGTCGAGTTCGTTGAAGCACGTGCCCCACGCCCTGAACGCATGTCCCTGTTCCTGCCCCGTGAGGCTGACGATGGGTGCAGTCGCAGCCTTGCCGGCGAGCGTCAGTTTGCTCTGCTGCCACTCGCCGTCCTCGGTCGTCATGTAGTGCGCGTAGGTCTGCGCCGTTGCGCTGATGCCGACCGTCAGACCTGCCGCCACCAACAGCATCGTTTTCATCATTGTCGCCATGTCGAAGGGTTGCGGCGCCATTCCTCCAGCGTCGGGATGTGTGCCTCGCTGATGTAGCCCGTGCGGAGCGCAGCATCGAGCACGGCAGCATAGTTGGTCAGCGTCAGCAGCGTGACGTCGGCTGCGGCAAACGCATCCTTCGCCACGTCGAAGCCATAGGTGTAACTGGCCACCATGCCCACCACCTCGAAGCCCGCACTGCGGAGGGCTTCCACTGCCTTCAGGCTGCTGCCGCCCGTGGAGATGAGGTCTTCCACCACGACCACGCGAGCGCCCTGCGGCAGTTCGCCTTCGATTTGGTTACCCATGCCGTGGTCCTTCGGTTTCGGACGCACGTAGGCGAAAGGCATGTTCAGCACGTCGGCAACCAGTGCGCCCTGTGCAATCGCCCCTGTGGCAACGCCCGCAACGGCCGTTGCTTCGGGGAAATGCTGACGGACGAGTTGCGCCAGTTCCTCCTTCACGTAAGAGCGCAAGGCAGGAAACGACAGCGTGCGGCGGTTGTCGCAGTAGAAAGGCGACTTCCAGCCACTTGCCCAAGTAAACGGTTCTTCGGGCTGCAGTTTCACAGCCTTCACCTCCAGCAGTTGTTCTGCCAACGTTTGTGCTACAGTCTTCATAATTCGTCCGTCGTTTATTTCAGAATGACAATCTGCGAAATCTTTGCTCCCGGCTTGAAGTGCGACGCCTTCGTCGGAATGTCCACGCCCACGAGGTCGTCGGAATTGACATAGTAAATCACGTTGCCGCTCTTGCCGAACGTCGTGCCCTCGAAGTACGTTTCCCACTTCATCCGCTTCTGATTGAACAGGTCGCGAGCCGGATAGCCCACGTGGATGCCGTCCTCCGTCATGATGTGCGAAGCAGCACCTTCCAGCACGAGGGAATAAATCTTCTTGCCGTCAGTGTCCAAGAAGCAGTGGAACACCTTCTTGCCGCCCTTCTTGAAGATGAGCAGCGTTTCCGTCCACTCGCCGTCCATGTCGCTGAACGTCTCCGTCTTGCGTTCCCAACTGTCGTACAGACCTTCAATCGATGCGGGAACTTCCTTGACGGACATTCCCACCTTCAGCGCACCCAGCGCACCTTTGCGCACCACGAAGTCGGCGGCACCCGCCTCCTTTGCCGTAGCCGCAGTCGTGCCGTCGGCCGCCGTCTGTCCGTCAGCCTTCGTTGCTTCCGTCGCGTCCGTTGCTTCTGCCGTGCCTTCAGCCTCTGCCGCTTCGTTCTCAACCTCTGACGTTCCTTCCGTCATCGTTGCACTCACGCCTTCATTGCCGTCGGCATCGCCCGGCGCAGCCGTTCCGTTGCCACCGCACGCAGCCAGCAACATCGTTGCAGCCATAGCCGCAACCGTCCATAAATTCTTTTTCATAAGTCTTCTATAATTAAATCATTCATACTTCGTGCATGATTTTGCAAAGATATGCAAAAAACCGCGAACAACGGCTGTTTTTTATTAAAATGTGCGCCGGCAAGGCAAAAAACGCTGCAGACGCCACATTCTTTAGTTGCGAATTTCGCAACTAACTGCCCTTTGAGGCATATACACTATAAGTCACTGATAGACAATAGGCTACACCATATTCCACTTTTATTCAATTTGGAGTGCACTTTCGTTGCATCTGGAGTGCACTCTAAATTTTGAGTTTGCAGAGTCTTGATTATCAGCGAGTTAGAAAAACGCCATTTTTAACACTTAAATGTTAATTTTAACACTGGTTGTTAAAGGAATTTAACATTTGAAATGTTGTCATATAAAGACACACATTTGGGCGAATGGAAAATTTATCTTATCTTTGCGCAGTCATTCGCGGCAAGCGTTTGACAGACATATAATTGGAAGCGTTTGGCTTCGTTCCAAGGGGTGAATCTCGACAACTCACTTGA
>JAFLUS010000270.1 GCA_022508685.1 Prevotellaceae bacterium
TTTCCCGCGACGATGCGCTTGATGTCGTTGAGTTTGTTGAGGGCTTCGAGCGGTGTGAGGTTGTCGACGTCGGTGTTGAGGATTTCGTCGCGGATTTGGCAGAGCACGGGGTCGTCTAACTGGAAGAAGGAGAGTTGTGCGCCGGTGGCGGAGGTGGCAATGTTCTGCGTGGAGGGTCGGCTGATGCCGTCGCCGCTGTTGCTCTGTTCGAGTTCCTGCAGCACTTGTTCGGCACGGCGGACGATGCTCGGCATCATGCCGGCAATCTTGGCAACGTGGATACCGAAGGAGTGTTCGCTGCCACCGCGTTCGATTTTGCGCAGGAAGATGACTTTGCCGTCTACTTCGCGCACGCTGACGTTGTAGTTCTTGATGCGCTGGAAGGTGCGCTCCATTTCGTTCAGTTCGTGATAGTGCGTGGCAAAGAGGGTGCGGGCGTGGTTGCGGGGGTTCTCGTGGATGTGCTCGACGATTGCCCATGCGATGGAGATGCCGTCGTAGGTGCTCGTGCCGCGTCCTAATTCGTCGAAGAGGACGAGGGAGCGTTCGGTGATGTTGTTGAGGATGTTGGCGGCTTCGTTCATTTCGACCATGAAGGTGGATTCGCCGACGGAGATGTTGTCGCTGGCACCGACGCGGGTGAAGATTTTGTCGCATACGCCGATGCGGGCTGCGTCGGCAGGGACGAACGAACCGATTTGCGCCATGAGGGCGATGAGGGCGGTCTGGCGGAGCAGGGCTGACTTACCTGCCATGTTGGGGCCTGTCAGCATGATGATTTGCTGACGTGCGGAGTCCAGCAGCACGTCGTTGGCGACATATTGTTCGCCCGGAGGCATGTGGCGCTCGATGACGGGGTGACGGCCTTGCTTGATGTCGATGACGAGGGATTCGTCGACGACGGGGCGGGTGTAGCGGTACTCCTTCGCTGCGAGGGCGAACGACAGGAGGCAGTCCAACTGCGCGATGAGGGCGGCATCGGTTTGCAGTGCCGGAATGTAGTCGGATGCAAACAGGATGAGGTCGTTGAAGAGTTGGGTTTCCAGTGCCTGTATCTTTTCTTCGGCACCGAGGATTTTCTCTTCGTATTCTTTCAGTTCTTGGGTAATGTAGCGCTCGGCCTGCACCAGCGTCTGCTTGCGAATCCACTCTGCGGGCACCTTGTCCTTGAAGGTGTTGCGCACTTCCATGTAGTAGCCGAAGACGTTGTTGAAACCGATTTTCAGGCTGTTGATGCCTGTGGCGGCAATTTCGCGCTGCTGAATCTGCAGCAGATAGTCCTTGCCGGAATAGGCTATGTGGCGCAGGTCGTCGAGTTCGGCACTCACGCCGTCGGCAATGACGTTTCCTTTGTTGATTTGGAAAGGCGGGTCGGGTTTGAGGTCGTGCTGAATGCGTGTGGCAAGTGCACTGCAATCGTCGAGACGCTGACCGATGGAGCGCAGACTGTCGCTGTCCGACTGCTCGCACATTTCCTTGATGGGCTTCATCGCCTGCAGAGCGACGCAGAGTTGCGCCATGTCGCGAGGCGAAACGCGCAGCGTGGCGATTTTGGAAGCGATGCGTTCGATGTCGCCGATTTTCTGCAGCAATTCCTCCATTTCGTCCCTCATGTCGGGAACACGGAAGAAATGTTCCACGACGTTCTGCCGCTCCTCTATCCGCTTGACGTCTTTCAACGGGAAGAGCAGCCAGCGGTGCATCATGCGGCCACCCATGGGAGAGACCGTCTTGTCAATAATCTGCAGCAGCGAATTGCCGCCTTCGTTCATGGAATTGACCAATTCGAGCGAACGGACGGTGAAGCGGTCGAGACGGACGTAGCGGCTCTCTTCGATGCGTGCAATCGTGCGGATGTGCTGGATTTTCGTGTGTTGGGTCTGCTCCAGATAGACGAGAATGGCGCCGGCTGCAACGATGCCGCTATGCAGGTGGTCGATGCCGAAACCTTTGAGGTTCTTCACTTCGAAATGCTGCCGCAGTTTCGTCTGCGCCGTGTCGCCGACAAAGACCCAGTCTTCAAGTTCGTAGGTAAAGTAATGCCCACCGAAATTGCCTTCGAACATCGGTTTGTGCCCCCGTTCGAACAGCACCTCCTTGGGCGCAAAATTCGTGAGCAGTTTGTCTACATAATCGGTCGTGCCTTCTGCAAGGAGAAACTCTCCCGTCGAAATGTCGAGGAACGCCACGCCACAGGCTTGCTTGCCAAAGTGGATGGCTGCCAAAAAGTTGTTTTCCTTATGATTGAGCACGTTGTCGCCCATCGCCACACCCGGCGTCACGAGTTCCGTGATGCCACGCTTCACCAATTTCTTCGTCGCTTTCGGGTCTTCCAACTGGTCGCAAACGGCAACGCGCTTGCCTGCCCGAATGAGTTTTGGCAAATACGTGTCGAGGGCATGGTGCGGAAATCCCGCCATCGCCATGGCATTGGTAGCCGAGACGGTGGCACTCGAGCGTTTCGTCAGCGTGATGCCGAGAATCTCGGACGCTACCACCGCATCGTCGCCATACGTTTCGTAGAAGTCGCCACAACGAAACAGCAACAAAGCATCGGGATGCTTCGTCTTAAATTCGTAAAACTGTTTCATCATCGGAGTCAACTCCGCGTTCTTTGCCATAGAGATGT
>JAFLUS010000271.1 GCA_022508685.1 Prevotellaceae bacterium
CGGATGGACGACACATAGGAAGTGGTTTCCGTGCCGCGGAAATAGCCGTGCCGCACCACAGGGTCGTTGTAATAGAGGGGGTCGGACATCCGCAGCGCAATCGTTGCCACATGGCCGTTCCACACATCGGAACGCAAACCATGTTTGGCTGCCAAGCGACGGGCATCGTCCACATGCCCCGGACCGGCATTGTAGGCTGCCAGAATGAAATTGATGCGCTCGTCGGCATCGTGCAAGTCGGCATAATGGCGGTCGAGTTTGGCAATGAACCGCACGGCCGCACTGATGTTCGTTTCGGGGTCGAACACGCGGTTGCCACTCACGCCGAGCGACTGCGCCGTCTGCGGCATCAACTGCATCAATCCCATCGCACCCATGTACGATACGGCTTGAGGGTCGAAAGCCGACTCTTGGTAGCATTGTGCGGCAAGCAAGCGCCAATCCCATCCGCATTGGGCAGCATACACGTGGAAGAAGGCGTCGTACACCGAGATTTCGCCTCGGGCCAGATTGCGAATGGGACTCGACCGACGGATGCGCGACGGCACATAGCGGTAACCGCCCGCAGAACCCTTCACCTGCGGTTGCGACAACGCCAAGAAACGCGACCGGTTCTGCTGCAGCCATGCGTCGAGCGACGACTGCAATGCCGGCGACGATGTCCTCACGACCCACGCCACACGACCCGATGCAGCCAACGTGCGGTCGCGCTGCACGTGTGCCAACGTGTCGACAAGATGCGTAATCTCGTCCTCACCGCAGAAGGCAACTTGCTGCTGCAGCGAGTCGGTTACCGGAATGTGGTAAGCCACCACGTCGCCGTCGCCGCCCTGCAACTTCTGCAGCATCTCGCCCTGCGTGCGGCACACCTCCACACGCACGCTCACGCCGATGCTCTTGGCATAAGCATCTGCCAACAAGTATTGATTGCCAAAATCTTCGCCCCGAAATTCAAAATAACTGGCAGGGCCATAGAGCGTCAGCACAATCAATTCGCCATTCGCCTGAATGTCCTCCAAATCGAACTGCGACGGCGACGACGCATCTTCGCCATGCGAAAACGCACCCAACTGCCGCTTCGGCTGCTCCACGCAGGAGAGGATGCACAGACACAAGCATGCCAGCACAATCAACCGCCGATGTAAAGTACGAAATATCATTCTTCCGATAAAAAACACGCAAAATTACGGTTTTTTACCCTTCTTCATAAAAAAAGTTCGATATTTTTTCTCTATTCATATAAATATTCCTACATTTGCACGCAAGTTTGAGCGGCATATACACCGCCCGAAACAAAAACAACATTCAACCAACAGAACGACAAACGAGGTATCATGAAAGAGACAGTTCTTGTAACAGGAGGAACAGGATTCATCGGTTCCCACACCACCGTCGAACTGCAGCAAGCAGGCTACAACGTCGTCATCATCGACAACCTGTCGAACTCCAGCGCAAACGTAGTAGACGGCATTGAAAAAATCACAGGCATCCGCCCCGCATTCGAACAGGTAGACTGCCAAGACATGGCAGCACTCGAAGGTGTATTCCAAAAATACCCGGGCATCAAGGGCATCATCCACTTTGCAGCCAGCAAAGCCGTGGGCGAATCCGTAGAAAAACCCCTCCTCTACTATCGCAACAACCTCAACTCCCTCATCAACCTGTTGGAACTCATGCCGAAGTACGACGTGAAAGGCATCATCTTCTCCTCCTCATGCACCGTCTACGGACAGCCCAGCAAGGAGAACCTGCCCGTCACCGAAGAGGCACCCATACAGAAAGCCCTCTCGCCCTACGGCAACACCAAGCAAATCAACGAAGAAATCATACACGATTACATCCACAGCGGAGCACCTATCAAGAGCATCATCCTGCGCTACTTCAACCCCATCGGCGCACACCCCACAGCCCACATCGGTGAACTCCCCAACGGCGTGCCCATGAACCTCATCCCGTTCGTGACGCAAACCGCCATCGGCATCCGCAAGCAACTCAAAATCTTCGGCAACGACTACAACACAGCCGACGGCACCTGCATCCGCGACTACATCTACGTCGTAGACCTCGCCAAGGCACACGTCAAGGCAATGGAGCGCGTACTTGAGCACGACGACACCGACGCCGTTGAAGTATTCAACATCGGTACCGGAACCGGACTCAGCACCCTCGAAGTAGTCGAAGGCTTTGAAAAAGCCACCGGCGTCAAACTCAACTGGGAATTCGCACCCCGTCGCGAAGGCGACATCGAGAAAGTCTGGGGCAACGTCGACAAAGCCAACAAGGTGCTCGGATGGAAAGCCGAAGCAAAAATCGAAGACGTACTCCGTTCGGCATGGAAATGGCAAGAAAAACTCCGTGCTGAAGGCATCCAATAGTACTACCCATACTACGTTCAGACGAACGTAGTTTTGTCGTGTTTTATTTTGTGTTTGTGTTGGGCTATTCCTCTACGTGAGTAAAGGGATAGCCTCTTTTTATGACCCTACCCCACCCGAGCAAAGCGAAAAAAAACAAGCGACAAACGAAATGCTTCGTTTGTCGCTTTGTCGGGAAGAGGCGACTCGAACGCCCGACCCCTACGTCCCGAACGTAGTGCGCTACCAACT
>JAFLUS010000272.1 GCA_022508685.1 Prevotellaceae bacterium
GAGGCTGCCGGTGGTATTGATTTATTCATGGGTGGTATCGGTCCTGACGGTCACCTTGCATTCAATGAACCGGGATCTTCATTGGCAAGCAAAACCCGCGTCAAGACACTGACCACCGACACGATTCATGCCAACAGCCGCTTCTTCGAAGGTAATCTCGACCTCGTTCCCAAACAAGCACTGACTGTAGGTATCGGTACCGTGATGGCAGCAAAAGAAGTATTGCTCGTATGCAATGGTCATGCTAAGGCTCGTGCACTCAAACATTGCATCGACGGTTACATCTCTCACAAATGGACGTCTTCTATGTTGCAAATGCATCCTCACGCTATCGTAGTTTGCGATGAAGCCGCTTGTGATGAATTGACTGTTGGTACTTATAAATATTATCTTGATAAGGAACGAGGCAATTTGTAATTATCGTTCAACCAGAGTGTAGCAATTGTTTATTCATACAAAATCCACTAAAAACATGTGCATGTTTAATTGGAGTGAAAATGCATTGCTCAGTCGATATTTCAAACGCTCCGCATTGCCCTATTGGTGTATCCTATTGCTGGATTTGCTGATAGTGCTTGTGTCGGGGTTGTTTGTTTATATATTAGCACATCGCGGCACTATCCGTTGGTCGGAGATGCAACCGCTACTGCGTACAATGTTGGTTTATCTTGTTTTGTGCGTTATCAGTTTTCGGGTGCTTAAAACCTATTCCGGTATCCTGCGATATTCCTCGTTTGTGGATTTGCTGCGGGTCGGCGTCGGTAATTTAATAGCGATGCTCTTATCGTTGGTAGCGAATTTCGTATTATGGAAGACCGATGGGAATGTGTTTGCCCATTTAGTCATTTCCCATACCGTAGGTGTGTACGTCATTGCTACAGTATTGATGTGGGGAGTGCGCGTATTGGTCAAGTCACTTTACGATATGGTGACGGCAGACAAAACATCGCAGCGCGTATTGATCTATGGGGCGATGACAGGAGGTGTGGCGTTGGCAAAGACGATTCGCAGCCAGCGCCCTATGCGTTTCCAACTCTGCGGTTTCATTTCTCACGCCAAGACCTATAGTCATAATTTGCTGATGGGGCAGCCCGTGTGGAGCATTGATGCCGACATTGCAACCATCATTCGTGACAAGCGCATTAAAGCCGTTTTGGTGTCACCACTGCGGACAGATGATTTTCGCAAGGAACAATGGTTGCAGGAAGTCATTATCAATGCCGGTTGCAAAATCTTCATGGCGACTGGTGTGCAGGAATGGGACGGAAAGTCTGAAACATTGCAAGGTATGCGGCTCAATGAAGTATCAGTTGAGGACCTTCTTCCACGCGACGAGATTCGCGTGGATATGGATGCCATAGCACAAGAACTGACGGGACGTCGCATTCTCATCACGGGTGCAGCAGGAAGTATCGGTGCTGAAATCGTGCGGCAGGTTGCGAAGTGTAAACCATCGGCAATGATGCTCATCGACCAAGCCGAAACGCAAGGACACGATATCCGTCTGATGATGGCGCGAGAATTCCCGCAAATCAATGCCGTGACGGTAGTGACCAGTATATGCAAGCAAGAACGTATGGAACATATTTTTAGTGATTTTCGTCCGGAATATGTATTCCATGCGGCTGCATACAAGCATGTGCCCATGATGGAGGACAATCCCAGCGAGGCTGTGCAGAACAACGTGTTGGGTACGAAGATTATTGCTGACCTCTCCGTACGTCACGGCGTACGCAAGTTTGTGATGGTATCGACGGATAAAGCCGTCAATCCGACCAACGTGATGGGATGTTCCAAGCGCATCTGTGAGATTTATGTACAGAGTCTCGACCGTTCGCTCAAAGATGGGCAGATGGAGGGAGGCACGCAGTTCGTTACCACTCGTTTCGGCAATGTGCTTGGTTCCAATGGAAGTGTCGTTCCTTTGTTCAAAGAACAAATCCGCAATGGTGGTCCCGTCACGGTGACCGACCCGAACATCGTGCGTTTCTTCATGCTCATTCCCGAAGCCTGCAAGTTGGTACTCGAAGCCGGAACGAAGGGGCAAGGTGGCGAGATATTCGTATTCGACATGGGCAACCCTGTGCGTATTGCCGACCTTGCACAGCGCATGATTAAACTGAGCGGAGCGCATGACGTCCACATTGAGTACACAGGTTTGCGCGAAGGCGAGAAACTTTACGAAGAGGTGCTTGGAGAAAAGGAAACCACCAAGCCATCGTTCCATGAAAAGATACGTATTGCGCAGGTTCGTGAATACGATTATGCGACGATATGTCACGAAATCGACGACCTCATCAGTATCTCTCATCGTTACGACAACATGGAAACCGTGCGTAAAATGAAGCGTATTGTGCCCGAATTCAAGAGCAACAATTCTGTGTATGACGTACTAGACAAAGAAACTGAATCCTAGTATCTTTGTTGATAACATACGACTCGCCGACAGGTTATGCTACTTGTCGGCGAGTTGTTTTATTATCTAAAACTAACGTTTTCGCCTCTGCAAGTTTGTGGCGGCATAGGGAGAAGTCATCACGCAATTTCGAAAAATTGACACTGATTTTAGTTGCGAAATTCG
>JAFLUS010000273.1 GCA_022508685.1 Prevotellaceae bacterium
TTGAAAACCGACGTACTGAGAGGTACCGGGGGTTCGAATCCCTCTCTCTCCGCAAACTACGTTAAAAATCAAGTGGTTACGAATTAAGTACCCGAAAAAGTACCCGAAAGGCTTTTTCGGGTACTTTTTTCGTCATGACAGCCGCCGGTCTTGAGTTAGATATGTAAGGAGGATTACACGTAGTTCAGAATTTCGCTGAACCGCTGAATCTTTACGCAACGTTCGTGAGCAAATTCTTCCGTGTGCTCCATTGCCCAAGTAACATGATAAGGAATGTGGATGCCGTATGCACCAATGGCGAGGGCGGGAGCAATGTCTGACTTGAAGGAATTGCCCACCATCAGCAATTCAGACGGCGGAATGTCGAGCCGCTGACAGAGTTGCAGAAATTCGCGTTCGGTCTTGTCCGCAGTGATTTCTACGTGCTCGAAATGGTGCGCCAATCCCGAACGTTCCACCTTGTTCGCCTGATTCAGCAAGTCGCCTTTCGTAAAAACGACTTTGCGGTGGTCGCTCAGTTGTTGCAATGTGGTTTCCACTTCGGGCAACGGAGGGACAGGCATTCGCATCAAACCATAGCCTAAGGAAATGAGTTCGTCAATGGCGGCGGCACTGATGGATTGCCGACTGACGCGAATGGCCGTTTCGAGCACTGAAAGGATGTAGGCTTTGCAGCCGTACCCCGAAAGCGAAAGGTTGCGGCTCTCGGTGGCAATCAGTTCGGCGTATGCCGTTTCGGGCGTGCACCACGGAGCGAGCAGTTCTGCCATACGTTGGCTGACGCGGTCGAAATGGGATTGGCAATCCCAAAGCGTGTCGTCGGCATCAAAGGCAATGACGCTGATGTGGTCAAATCGTTGTTGAGTCATGTGTGTAGCGAGCCATTATCCTTCGCGCAGAAAATCGAGCGATTCGTAGATTTCATCACGAGTGGCAGTTTGGTTCAGACGCAGTTCACCCACGTTCGCCAAGAGGGTAAAGTTGATGCTGCCAGCCGTGTTTTTCTTGTCGTGTGTCATGAGGTCGAAAAGTGCGGGATAGTCATCGCAAGTGAACGTCGGTGCGCCATAGTGTTCGCGGACATAGCGCACGGTCTGTCGCATGGTAGACGTGGGGAAGCCGCATTTGACGCAAGAAAGATAGAGTTCGCACACCAGACCGAACGCCACTGCGTAGCCGTGCAGCATGGGGCGTCCCGATTGGAGAGCAAGGCTTTCAATGGCATGCCCAATGGTGTGTCCGAGATTGAGTGCCTTGCGCAGTCCGTGCTCGTGCGGGTCTTGTTCGACGATGCGTTGTTTCACCCCGACACTCGTTGCCACCAAGGGCGACAGGGCGATGCAGAAGTCGGTGTTGTCCGTCACGCAGGGTTCGAGCGTGAGCAATTCATTCAGATGAGTGGTATCGTTGCTAATCAGCCCGTGCTTCAACATTTCAGCATAGCCGGAGAGCAGATTCTGTCGGTCGAGTGTACGGAGGAAAGCGGTGTCGAGCAGCACGCTTTCTGCTGTACTGAACACGCCGATTTCGTTCTTGAGTCCGTTGAAATTGATGCCCGTCTTGCCGCCTACACTGGCATCCACCATTGCCAGCAGCGTGGTGGGAAGATTGATATAAGGTATACCCCGCTTGAATGTGGATGCTGCAAATCCGCCCAAGTCGGTCAACATTCCGCCGCCGATGTTCACCATGAGTGAATGGCGCGTGCCGCCACCGTCCGACAGTTGTGCCCACACGTCGGAGAGCGTTTGCAGCGTCTTTTCGGCATCACCACAACCGATGACGATGTGGCGTGCATCCCGCAAGCAAGGCAGGTCGGCAAC
This sequence comes from Prevotellaceae bacterium, assembly GCA_022508685.1. Classification (GTDB taxonomy): domain Bacteria; phylum Bacteroidota; class Bacteroidia; order Bacteroidales; family Bacteroidaceae; genus UBA3839. The sequence goes on from JAFLUS010000273.1 coordinate 1,824, forward strand.
AATGGGCAGACACAGGCGATGGGTGGTGGCATCGGTCAGCACAAAGAGGCGGTCGTGTTGCACCTGTGCCACGGCATCGGCGAGCGATTGGCGAATATCAGTCGTGATAATAACCTTTTGTTCCATTTGTCATATATTTTCGGCAAATTTAGCCAAAAAATCATTGATAATGTCTATATTTGCATGAAGAATTGATAAATCGTCATAAAAATGAACATCATCCCAACTGCTATCGAAGGGGTTGTCGTGTTAGAACCCCGTGTCTTTGCCGACGAACGCGGATATTTCCTTGAATCCTTCCGCGCAAGTGAATTTGAGCAAAAGGTAGGTTCCGTATGCTTTGTGCAAGAGAACGAAAGCCGTAGTGTAGCGGGTGTGGTACGTGGTCTGCATTTTCAAAAGCCTCCTCATGCACAGGCAAAACTTGTGCGTGTAGTACAAGGTGCCGTGCTCGACGTGGTAGTTGACTTGCGATATGGAAGTCCTACCTACGGACAGCACGTTGCCGTAGAACTGACTGCCGAGAACCACCGCCAGTTGTTCATTCCGCGCGGGTTTGCACATGGTTTCTCGGTGTTGAGCGACGTGGCAGTCTTCCAATATAAATGCGACAACTATTATGCGCCGCAGAGTGAAGGTGCCATTGCATGGGACGACCCCGACCTTGCCATTGACTGGCGGATTCCGGTTCAGCAACGCATCCTCAGCGCCAAAGATGCTGCACATCCACGTTTACGCGACATGGAACCCGTATTTCA
>JAFLUS010000274.1 GCA_022508685.1 Prevotellaceae bacterium
AGCACGAGTCCGTTGTCGTCGCTGTGGGTCATGATGAGTGCACCCATCAGGCGCGTGCTGACGCCCCATGAGGTTGCCCATGCGTATTCGGGCTTGTTCTCCTTGTTGAGGAACTGCACGTTGAAGGCTTTTCCGAAGTTTTGTCCCAAGAAGTGGGAAGTACCGCTTTGGAGTGCCTTGCCGTCTTGCATCATGGCTTCGATGGTGTAGGTGTCGAGTGCACCGGCAAAGCGTTCGGTTTCGCTCTTCACGCCCTGAATGACGGGCATTGCCATGTACTTTTCAGCAAACTCGGCATAGATGCGAATCATCTGACGGGTGCGCTCTTCGGCTTCTTCCTTCGTGGCATGTGCCGTGTGGCCTTCTTGCCAAAGGAATTCGCTGGTGCGGAGGAAGAGGCGTGTACGCATTTCCCAACGCATGACGTTGCACCATTGGTTGCAGAGGATGGGGAGGTCGCGATAGGACTTAATCCAGTTGCGGTAGGTATTCCAGATGATGGTTTCGCTCGTAGGGCGAATGATGAGTTCTTCTTCGAGGCGGGCATTGGGGTCGACCACCACGCCGTCGTGAGTCTCGTTCGTCTTGAGACGATAGTGGGTGACGACGGCACACTCCTTGGCAAAGCCTTCCACGTGTTCGGCTTCGCGGCTGAGGAACGACTTGGGAATGAGCAAAGGGAAATAGGCATTCTGAACACCGGTCTGCTTGAACATATCGTCGAGAATGCGCTGCATCTTTTCCCAAATCGCGTAACCATAAGGCTTGATGACCATGCAACCGCGCACGTCGCTTTGCTCGGCAAGGTCGGCTTTCACTACCAATTGGTTGTACCACTCGCTATAGTTGACACTGCGGCGAGTGAGTTCTTTCAATTCTTTTGCCATAAAAAATCTATATATTTGTACAAATTTGGCTGCAAAATTACGAAAAAAAAGCCATTTGTCATCATTTTTCTCTTTTCACTTTAGCACTATTCACATAAAAAGCCTTATCTTTGCACCAAATTCGTAAGCAGACGAACGATATTTTTTACATTTATAAACTCTAAATGATTTTAACAACAATGAAAAATCTGAAATTTGGCGCTGTCATGTTAAGCGCATTGCTCGTGTTCTCGAGTTGTGACATGTCGAACACTGCGAAAGGTACTGGTATCGGTGCTGTAGCAGGTGCAGGTCTCGGTGCACTCACAGGAAAATTGGTCGGTGGTAGCGGCAAGAGCACGGCTATCGGTGCAGCCATCGGTACGGCTGTAGGTGCAGGTGCAGGCGCACTCATCGGCAACAAGATGGACAAGGCTAAGGCTGCGGCTGCGGCTGTGCAGAACGCACAAGTTGAATCGATTCAAGATGCCAATGGTTTGGCTGCCGTTAAGGTAACTTTCGACTCTGGTATCCTCTTCAATTCGGGTAGCGCAGACCTCAGCACTACGGCAAAGAACTCTCTCTTTACGTTTGCCAACAACGTGCTGAAGCAGAACACCGATATGGACGTTGCTATCCAAGGTCATACTGACAACACAGGTTTCAAGGGCGTAACAAGCGCAACTGAAAACGCTAACCGCAACCTGCAATTGTCGCAACAACGTGCGCAATCAGTGGCTAACTACCTCACTTCACAAGGTGTTTCTACTGCACAGATTCGCATGATTGAAGGTAAGGGACAGACTGAACCCGTTGCCGACAACAGCACTGCAGCAGGTAAGGCACTCAACCGCCGCGTAGAAATTTACCTCTATGCATCTCAAGCCATGATTGATGCTGCCAATGCCGGTACGCTTCAATAATTGAAGTCATTCTGACGACGATAAGCGGCTCCTCGTCTTTCCATCTTTCGGGAAGCAGGAGCCGCTCTCTTTATAATATAATAGTAGTATAGGAATACTATCCATGAAACGTGTGTTTTCCATCATCAAGAAACTGCTGCTGTTTTTCTTCATCAGTTCTATTTTGGCAGTCATAGCCTTTCGTTGGTTGCCCGTACCCTGTTCGCCCCTCATGTTCATTCGGATAGCACAGCAGGTAGGCAATGGAAAAACCGTGAAAATGGTACATCACTGGGTGCCGCTCGAAGAAATTTCACCATCTCTGCCCTTGGCAGTGTGGGCAAGCGAAGACCAAAACTTCTTCAAGCACAGCGGTTTTGATTTTGAACAAATCAAAATCGCCTATCAAGAAGCACAAGAAGGAAAACGAAGACGTGGCGCCAGCACCATCAGTCAGCAGACGGCAAAAAACGTCTTTCTGTGGCCAAGTTCCGACTGGGTGCGCAAAGGCTTTGAAACCTATTTCACGGTGCTCATCGAATTCTTTTGGGACAAGCACCGCATCATGGAAGTCTATCTCAATACTATCGAAATGGGTGACGGCATCTATGGTGCCGAAGCCGTAGCCCGTGAACACTTCGGTTGCTCTGCCGCCCAACTGACTCCGCAGCAATGTGCTCTCATCGCTGCCTCATTGCCCAATCCCCGCAAATTCGACAGCAGCCATCCTTCGCGCTATCTCTATAAACGACAGACGCAAATCATGCGCCAAATGCGTAACCTCGGCAATCATTTTCCGACGAAAGAGGAACA
>JAFLUS010000275.1 GCA_022508685.1 Prevotellaceae bacterium
GCAACGAACTTGGTCTACACCAATCCGACTGAGGCTGTCAAACTGCTGGATTTGTACTATGAATCCATCGACAATCCTTTGTTCGAAGGCATGAACCTCCGTGCAGAAGACCCGAACCTCCCGTTGGGCTACTACACCTACGCAGTGGCACTGAAAGCCACCAATGGTGACGAAGCCACTTATTTGGACTACCTCCAGAAGTCGCTCGATACGGACAACGGCCCGCTTGCTGCTCAGGACCTTCTGAACTATTATAAGGAAAAGGGCGATAAGGAGAACGAAAAGAAAGTGACGGAAATGGCATTCGAAAAGTTCCCCAACCAAATCGTTTTCGCAGTGTCGCTGATTCAGGACGAAATCCAAGCACGCAACTACGACAAGGCTGTCGAACTCTGCAACACGACGATTGCACGCATCGACGATGGTACGATTGCAAAGGTTGACAACAACGGCAACGCTGTGGAAAGCATCAAATGGCCCTACTATTTCAAGGCTGCCGCTCTCTACAATACCGAAAAGTATGAACCTGCTTACGAAGCCTTCCTGCAACTGTACGAAATGGTGAACGACCCCGAATATCTTTCCAACGCAGCCAACTGCTGCACGCGTATCGCCTATGATACGGATAAGGCAGACGTTCGTGCTTCGTGGTACAAGAAAGCCATTGAATATTACGAAACCTGCGAATCGCTCGTTCCCGACCGCCCCGAACTGTGGGGAGTGCCCTTGTATACTTGCTACAACAACACTGGCAATACGGCAAAGGCCAACGCATACAAAAAGTATATGGATTCCAACAAATAAGTCCATTTGTTCAATCGCATCCGACACATAAAAATGATACTCGTTGCAGTGGCTATTCTGATAGCCATTGCAACGTTGTTTACATCCAACTACCTCATCAAGGACCTCCAACAGGAGGAACAACAACGCATGGAAGTGTGGGCTGAAGCCATGCGTTCGCTCAATTCTGCCGATGCCAACACCGACCTCAACCTCGTGCTGAAGGTCATCAACGGCAACAACACCATTCCCGTCATCGTGCTCGACAATCAGGGGAATGTACAGACACACCGCAATCTCGACATCAAATTCAAGGCAACCGACGATTCCATTGCGATGCTTCGTCAGAAGTCTGTCGATATGGCAGAAGCCGGACACTCTATCCGCATCTATCCCGATACGCCTCATGACGAATTTGCTCCCTCGGCAGGCGAAGACGAATTCATCGAAATCTGTTACGACGAATCGCTGATGATTAAGCGGCTTGCCATTTATCCATACATCCTGCTTGCCGTCGTCGTCATCTTCGTCCTCGTCGCCATTTTTGCCCTGTTCAGTTCCATGCGTGCCGAACAGAACAAAGTATGGGTCGGTTTGTCAAAAGAGACGGCACACCAACTCGGCACACCCATCTCGTCGCTCATGGCATGGTCGGCAGTGCTTCGCGACAACTACCCCGACGACGTGCTGTTGCCCGAAATGGAGAAAGACGTCCGCCGATTGGAACGCATTGCCGAACGCTTTTCGAAGATTGGTTCCATTCCCGAACCCAAACCGGAAGACATTTGCGACGTCATCCGTCGGGTGGTGGAGTACATGAACCGCCGCACTTCCAATAAAGTCAAGATTACGGTTCATCTTCCCTCCGAGCCCGTCATCGTCAATCTGGTCGCATCGCTCTTCGAATGGGTGGCAGAGAATCTCTGCAAGAATGCCGTCGATGCCATGTCGGGTAGCGGCGCCATTGATATAGACCTGAAATCCACCGATACACAAGTCATTCTGGAATTTCACGATACAGGAAAAGGTATTGCGAAATCGAACTTCAAGAACGTATTCAAGCCCGGTTTCACGACCAAAGAACGCGGCTGGGGTTTAGGCTTGTCGCTTGCCAAACGTATCATTGAAGAATACCACAAAGGCCGCATCTATGTAAAATCCTCAGAACTCGGCATCGGCACTACCTTCCGCATTGAGTTGCCGACATTGTAATCCTTTCAAATTCGCATCACACCATGACCCAGCAAGAATTTCAACAGCATATCACGACGTATGCCCCTGTCATCGAGCAAATCAAGCAAACGGCACATCAACTGCATGAACATGTGAATCAGACCTACGATCGCGTGCATCCTTACGGCTACCATTTGGATATGGTCGTTGATTCAGTCTACAAATATGGCTATGCCGTATGTGCTGACGAACACGATGTTTTGCCCTTATTCTTTGGCGCTTATTTCCACGACAGCATTGAAGATGCACGGCAAACTTACAACGATGTGACCAAAATCGCTCTGCAGTTTATGGGTGACCAACAAGCATATATGGCTGCCGAAATTGCCTATGCACTCACAAACGACAAGGGACGAACCCGTGCCGAACGTGCTGGCGAGAAATATTATCAAGGTATTCGCGAAACACCCTATGCTCCCTTCGTCAAACTTGCAGACCGATTGGCAAACATCACTTACTCATTTACGCATGCTAATGAAGCCAATGCCCACATGAAGGGTGTATATCAACAGGAATTTCCTCATTTCATCTCCTCCATCATGGTACAAAATGCCGA
>JAFLUS010000276.1 GCA_022508685.1 Prevotellaceae bacterium
GAAACGGCAGTGGCGGCATTGTCGAATTCGCCTACGTAGGTGCCTTGGATGTGGTAGACGCGGACTTTCTCGTCGGCACCGGACTGCCCGTTGATTGACGTGTACTTGCTTTGCGGCAGATGGGCATTGAACCATTCGATGTTGCGGTGCAGGGCAGTTTTCAACCGCTCGGCTCGGGTGTGCACCGTGACCGACGGGTCTTCGTTCCAAATCTGCTGATTGCGCTGCCATGCCAAGTCGAGCGACAGGACGCGGTCGTCGATGTAATCGTATATTGCCGAAAGTTTGTCGGGGTAGACGTCCGCCCAAATGGTTTTCACGGCTTGACAGAAACTGTCGTATTGGATGATTTCGCCTATCCAGTGGGGATTGATGGTGTAGTGAACCTTCATGCGGAAGGTGTAGTCGGTCTTTTCGCGGTTGTAGCAGACGAGGTCCCAGACAGGGCCTGCCACCCACTTTGCATCGTCGCCCAAGTCCTTGTGCAGATAGAAACTGCCGTGGAAGCCGTCGGGGTTGTCCATGACTTCTTGGATGATGAAGAATTTCGCCATGCTTTCCACGTCCATGTAGTCCTCCCACGCCTTCGACGTCTTGTCGGTCGCATAGATGGCTGCGTTCATCGCCTTGAATTCGGATGTCAGCCACGACAACTGCGTGCCCGACAGGTTTTCGGGCGAATGGTACTTCAGCGTGAGGTTCAGGTGGCTGTTTTCGCGGAACGTAATCTGATGGTCGTCAATGTAGTTGTCTACTTCCACCAACCACCCGCCGCTGACGAGTTCCGGGTCGGTTTCGCCGTCGGCTTGCTCGTAGATGTCAACCCGATTCTTGTCAATCCGAATCGTTTCCGTGAGGAAGTACAAGCCGATGTTGTCGCCGTTCAGCACCACTTCGACCGGTCGGTAGTCGGGCGTCCATGCCATGCCCATGAGCGTGCCCAGCCGCAATCCGGCGACGGTGGCTTCGGCGGGTTTGAGCAACGCCCAATGCCGGTTTTTCGCCATGCCCATCACCGACATCTTGTCGGCAAGCCGCAGTTTGTAAGGTTTCTTGTCCGATTTCCACGACGAGTGGCCTCGTCCGCGAATCTGCATGTCCAGCGGAGCGGCTTCCGACCCGAGGGGTTCGTATCCGCTGCCGTCGGTCGGCACCAACCAGTATTTTGCTTGCAGATAGGTCGTTTTCGACGTTACGGGCACGCGGTTGTCGGTTTCGATATGCAGCACCGGCAACGTGCCCGACACGGGCATGTCCGTATTCGGCTGCTGCGTGGCGTCGCCCAGACCGCCCGAGATGCTGTCGGACAGGCTGTCATTCTGTGCATTTATCCCTTCCACATAGCCAAAAATGGCTGCGATACATACAAAAACAAATTTCCTGAAGAGCATATTCGTTGGGATTGGTCAGTTATCGCTTGCGTGAGGTTTTCTGAATTTTCACTTGGTCGCGCGACAGCACAAATTTGTGCGACCATGCGTCTTTCCACCATGCGGCAGAAGCATAGACGTGTTCGGGCGATGCGAATGCGGGCGCCGTAGGGTCTTTCGTGCGGTCGTTGTCGTACCACGGCATGAAGAAGAGCCATTTGGCTCCGGACTGCCACTGCTGACCGATGCTTGACAATTTGCCACATTCCGTCAGGGCGACCAACTTGTCGGGGCAGCGCCGACGGAGGAACTGATAATAGTTGTCGTAGCATTTCTTCGCGTCCGTGTTGTAGATGTCATAGCCGACGATGTCCACATATTCGTCGCCGGGATACCACTGCATGCCTTCTTCGACGGGGTGATTCCATTCGACGGCAGGGGTGAACGCCCAAATCAGGTTGTCGAGTCCGGCTGCTGCAAACCGCTGATACATGATGTGCCACAAGCGGCGGCAGGCTGCGGCGTCGCATCCCCACCAGAACCATTTGCCTCCGGCTTCGTGCAGCGGTCGCCAGATGACGGGGATGTGCTTGTCTTTCAGCAGTTTCAGATAGCCGGCGATGGTGTCGATGTCGGCTATCATCAGGGCATATTCCGCTGACGTCTCGTCGAATATCTTCCGCACGTCGAAGTCGGTGTCTTTCGTGTAGAAGGTGTGCAGACCTGCTTGGCGTTTGGGCACCATCCAGTGCCACATGATGGAAACGATGCCGCCCGCCGCGTGCCAGTCTTCCACCATCTGCGTGTTCGTGTAGTCTATCCATCCGCCTTTCGACGATGCCCAGTGGTGGATGTAGTCGAAACAGACCATCGCGGGCCAACGTCCCGTGTGGCGGTGCACCCACTCGGCTTCGTTCATGTTCCAATTGACGGTTGCCATTGTTGCCGACAGCATTTTCTTGCCGTAGATGCTGTGCAGATAGTTGAGCAGGGCTTGTGCCTCGGGCGAGCGGGACGGGGCAGCGCAGAGGCGCGGCGTCCACAATGCTAAAATCGCGAATAGCGTAAGGAGTTTTGTCCTCATTTTACAAGATGTTGATAATTAACTGCTTGCAAAGATACGAAAAAACTTCCGAAGAAGGGCTGAAAAAAGACTGCAGTCTGGAGATTTTTTCATCGGAGTCTTTTTTTCTCCA
>JAFLUS010000277.1 GCA_022508685.1 Prevotellaceae bacterium
GCTTTGATGCGCATGATAGTGAAGGACATGGGGGCAAATTCGTAAGTGAATTGCTTGTCGAAGTTGCCGAAGAGGGTAGTGACGGGGGAGAGTTTTGTGGGTTGCTCGAAGGAGTTTTCGTCGTTGGCATCGCCGGAGAGGGTGATGACCTGACCGATGGGTGCAACGGTGGTTGCGTTGGTGAGGTCGAAGGTGCGGCTGTAGGGTTCGGCAGTGCCGTTGACGACTTTGATAATCAGTTCGCCGCTCTGCTCGTCGTAGCCTGCTTGGCAGAAGTGGCGAGTCTGGGCTACAGGTTGTGCAGATGTGATTTCGGTGCCGTCGACATAGAGAGTGACGTTGTCGGGTGTAACGTCGATTTTGATGTCATACCATTTGTCGTCGTCTACGGTTTGCTGCGCACGTCGACCGATGATGTCGTTGGTGCGTCCGCGCTGAATGGGCTGAACGGCTGTGATGCTGTTGTTCCATCCGCCGATGTTGACGACGTATCCGTTGCGACCTCTTTCGTCCAATCCGTAATAAATGAAGAAGCCTTCGCGTCCGCTCAATTTGCGGGCTTTCAGTTGCAGGGTGAAGTGGTTGCTGCTGAAGGCCGGAAGTTGAGCCATTGTCAACTGCTCGTTGGAGGTCTGTCGGATGATGTCGTTCTCGGTCTGCCATTCGCCTCGGCGGGTTTGGAACTGGTCGGGCGTGTAGTGGGTGACGTTGCCGTCGGCAGTCGTGACTTGGATGTCTTTGTATTCGCACTGTGTGGCATACGTGCCGACGCCGATGCTGCCGGCTGCGAATGGGTCGGGCGTGCCACTGGTAGTGGGTTCGCTGACATATATATTATAAGTGGGGCGGTTTTCGGCAGCCATTTGCTGTACGTAGTAGGAGGCGCGTCCGTACACTTGCGAACTGTTGATGTGGATGAGGTTGCAGGGCCAGTCGCGTCGGTTTTCGTTTTCAAACAATGGGGCATAGGAGGTCATCTTCACGACGTCGCTGTTGCGCTCCATTCCCATGATGAAGGCGGCTTCGCTCAATGCTGCCAGCAGGTTGCCCGCACCTACGCCGGCGTTGCATGCGTATTCGCCCACGTATATGTCGTGGGTGCGTGGTGCGTCGTCAAACAGGTGGTTGTTGTTGAAGAAGAAATTGGGGTCGCGATACCAGTGCGGGTCCACCATGTATTCTCCGGGCATCTGTGCCAGCAGCGGGTCGGTGTGTCCCAATGTGTTGATGAACGTGAGTTGCGGATATTCGGCTTTCAGCACTTTGTAGATGTAGTTGAAGTGGGTGACGTATTCGGGGCCCACATTCTCATTGCCGATTTCGACATATTTCAGTGGGAATGGTGCGGGGTGTCCTGCCTCGGCACGTTTTTTCGCCCATTCATTCTTGGCTGGGTCAGCCAATGCGTAATCGATGGCGTCGCGGAAGTCTTGAATGACGGCATTCATGTCGTCGTCGCTGCTGACATAGTCGCCGTTGCGCACGGAGCAGGACATTCCGGCATTGTTGACGAACATTCCGTCCATGTTCAGGTCTTCGCAGAATTGCAAGAATTCATGGTAGCCCATGCCCCATGTGGCGCGATAGCCCCATACGTCCCATTCGCCCCGACGTGTCATTGGGTCGCCCAAGGTTTCCTTCCATTTCACGCGATTTTCGTAGGTGGCACCTTCGACGATGCACCCACCGGGCCAGCGCATGAATTTCGGATGCAAGTCCACGAGCATTTGTGCCACGTCGGCACGTTGTCCGTTCTTCCGTCCCTTGAATGTGCTTTGCGGAAACAGCGACACGTAGTCGACGAGGATTGTTCCTTTTGCATCGAACTCCAGCGACAGTTGTCCTTTGGCGGTCGTGCCCGTACAGGTGAGCACGCCGGTGAATTCCGTCCATTCGTTGCTGGGCTTTGCCGCGAAGGCGATGCTGCCGAGCGATTTGCCGTTGCTGCCGTCGGTCAGTCGTGCCGTAATGTTGCCTTTGAAATTGCTGCTCTTCACGTAGAACCGCAAATCGTATTGCTCGCCCTTTTTCAGTCCCATGCCCCAGTAGCCGGTGTTGGTGAGCAGGGCTTTGCCCCCTTTGGCGATGCGCGTGATGTTGAGTTTCATCGCGTGTGGCGTATTTTCGTGCAGCGGTTGGCTTGCTTCGACGACATCGCCGGTGACGCTGCAATTCGTTCCGCTGACTTGCCAACCTTGCATCTTCTTCTCTTCGATATTCCATGGAATGCTCCATTTGCGATTGTTGCGATGCTCATAGTTCGGGCTGTCGACGGCTACGGCACGTCCGTCGACGTATGTCATGCTCAACGGCAGCACGTGCTCTTCGAAACCGCGGTTTTGCACTAATTCGGCATATAGGCCGCCATCGCCCGCGTGGCTGATTTCTTCAAAGAAGATGCCGTAGAGGTTGGGCGATACGACTGCGCCTTTCTGTCCTAAATCGATGTTGATGGCATTGTTCTGTGCCATGCCGCTCGTGGCCATTGCCAGCAATGCGGTGAACGTGATGGTCTTTTTCATCATGCGAATTTATTTTGTGTGAATGGTGAATACATG
>JAFLUS010000278.1 GCA_022508685.1 Prevotellaceae bacterium
CAGGACAAGGTGAACCCAAGAACCTGATACCATGGGACAAGTTGGCAACGTTCTTCACCAAAAATCTGAAATAAGAATGAAACAGTTTTTCCTCCTCATCCTATTATTTACAATGACCATGACCACATCAGCCCAACAGACACTTTCAGAACGCCAGTTGCTGCTATGTGCCTGTGCTTCATTGGAGGCGCAAGGCGACTTGCAACGTCTTGACCCTGCCATTCGTCGTGCGTTAGACGGCGGTGTGACGGTAAACGAACTGAAGGAAGCCTTCTCGCAACTCTATGCCTATACGGGCTTTCCGCGTTCACTGAATGCCCTTGGCGTACTCTCCAACGTGCTCACCGACCGCAAGGCACAGGGCGTTGCCGACAACGAAGGCAAACCATTTGTCCGCCCGACATTATGGGGCAATGCCGAACAGGCGCTGAAACAAGGCACGGACGTGCAGACCCAACTGGTAGGCGGAACACCTTTCAATTATGACTTTTGTCCGCAAGACGATTATTATCTGAAATCACACCTCTTTGGCGACATCTTCGCAGGCGACCAACTCTCTGCCGCCGACCGCGAACTGGTCACCATTGCAGCCCTCAGCAGTCTGAAAGGCGTGGAACCGCAGTTGGCATCGCATAAAGCCGGAGCCGTCAACATGGGCAATACCAAAGAACAAGTCGATGAACTCTGCCAATGGCTCAGTCAGAATGGCTACAGCCAAACAGACTGCTCGGCCGACGCAGAGGCCGGTGCATGGGCAAAAGGTGTCGTCAATCCATACAGCCAGTTCTTCACAGGACAGAGTTATTTGGCAAACATCCGTCCTGCCAATGTGGCTGAAGGGGAACAAACACTCGCCAACTATCAGAACGTCACTTTCGAACCCGGTTGTCGCAACAATTGGCACATCCACCACGGCGCACATCAAATTCTTATCTGCGTTTCGGGTCGCGGTTGGTATCAAGAATGGGGCAAAGAACCCGTCGAACTACTGCCCGGCATGATTATCGACATCCCCGACGAAGTGAAGCATTGGCATGGTGCACAGCAAAATTCGTGGTTCCAACATCTTTCCTGCATCGTCCTCACGGGCACAGAGAAAGAATCACACGAATGGCTCGAACCCGTCAGCGACGAACAATATACGCAACTTTCCTCCGCAGAGAACTGATTTTTCTCTGCGGAGCACTAAAACTCCTTTGTCAAATCAGCGGCATTCCGAATGCGGCACACTCCCGACGCATATCGTCGGGCCAGATGCTGGCTTGGATTTCACCGATATGCGCTTTGTGGAGCAGCACAAGGCAAAGCCGGCTTTGACCAATACCGCCACCCACCGACAAAGGCAGTTCATCACGCAATAGTTTTTGGTGGAAATACAAATCCTTTCGGTCTTCCTTACCCGTCAGTTGCAATTGACGGAGCAACGCCTCCTTGTCTACACGGATGCCCATTGACGACAATTCGATGGCGCGGTCTAAAACGGGGTACCATATCATGATGTCGCCGTTCAGCCCGTGGTATCCTTCCTCGTTGGGCGTCGTCCAATCGTCATAATCGGGTGCACGCAAGTCATGTTCCGTCCCATCGCTCAATTTGCCGCCTATACCAATGATGAATACCGCACCATAGGCTTTGCACACTGCATTCTCGCGTTCCTTCGGCGACATTCCCGGATACATTTTCAGCAGTTCCTCGCTGTGGAAGAAGTGGATTTCTTCGGGCAGAAACGGTTCGATTTGCGGATAAGTCTCACACACAAGATACTCCGTTCGGCGTATGGCAGCATAGATGTTGCGCACCACTTTCTTGAGGAACTGCAAATTGCGGTCTTCCCGCCGTATCGTCTGACACCAGTCCCATTGGTCGACATACAGCGAATGGATGTTGTCCAATTCTTCATCGCCACGAATGGCGTTCATGTCGGTGTAGAGCCCATAGCCCGGTTGGATGCCATACTCGGCAAGCATCAGGCGTTTCCACTTCGCCAACGAGTGCACCACTTCCGCCACCTTATCGTCCATGTCCTTAATGGGAAAACTGACGGGGCGCTCCACACCATTCAAATCGTCGTTGATGCCCAATCCGCGTAGCACGAACAGCGGTGCCGTCACGCGGCGCAGTCGCAATGCCGTCGACAAATTGGCTTGGAAAAAATCCTTGATTTGCTTGATTCCCTGTTCTGTCTGTGCCGGTGTCAGCAACTGCCGATAACCTTCCGGCTTTATCAATTTGCTCATTTTGTCGTTCTGGTTCTAACAATATTTCGTCGGCAAAGTTATAAATTATTTGTCACATTCACATCATTTTTATGTATTATTAATGCAAAATGATAGCAAATTAACCATTTTTCAGATAAATATGTCAATTTTTCACCCTTCATTTTACCCATATCGTCTTAAATCCTGTTGGATAAAGCATGTTCATCATTTATCAACAGAGAACTCAAATGTTAAATTCCTTTAACAACCAGTGTTAAATTTAACATTTAAGTGTTAAAAT
>JAFLUS010000279.1 GCA_022508685.1 Prevotellaceae bacterium
AAAAGGAAGCCGTTTCACAATTTTTCCGTAATTTTGTAGCCGAAATATCCGTAATTGGTACAACGTATGGACGACAGGGATTTGGTGGAGGCGCTGCTTCGGCGCGACCGTTTTGTGACGCAGTTGTTTTTCTATCGCAACTGCCGTCCGCTGTTTCAGTCGCTGATTCAGCGATTTGGAAAAGACGGGGTGCGCTGGGAGTACGACGAACTGGTGAGCGAGGTCTACATGCTGCTCATGGAGGACGAAGGACGGCGGTTGCGGTCGTTCACGTTCAAGAGTTCATTCTACCAGTGGCTGAAGGTGGTGACGCTGCGCATGATGATGGCAAAACGGGACGATGTGATAGAAGATGTGTCGCAAACCTCTCTTTATAAGCAGGATGAGGCTGTGGAGACGGGAACGGGCGAGGAGGCGCGTGCTGACTTGGAGCGGCTGCTGACGAAGATGCCCAACCGGCGTTATGCGGAGGTCGTCCGCAAACTGACGATTGAGGGGTATGAAATGGAGGAGTTGGCACGCGAACTGGACGTGAATATTGCGAATTTGTATAACATCAAACGTCGTGCCATGGCGCAACTGACGCACGTGGCACTGAGTGACAAGAAGAAATATGGGAATTAAATATACACGTCGTAAGGACGATGACGAACGGAAGAATACTGCCGACCCGTGGCACGTGTTCGGCATGGGATTCGGCATTCCGATTAGCACGAAGGACGAGCCGATGGTGTCGCTGACGGGCGGACTGAGTGACGTGGAGGTGGCGACGTATCTCGACGGCAACGCATCGTTGGAACTGCAGATGCGGGTGTTGGACACGGCGGCTCACGTGCCGAGTCTGGCTGCCTTGCTGCAGCGTGCCGAGGAGGTGGATGAGGATGTGGAGCGGATGGTGGCTGACGGACAAGTCTGCAACCTTCCGTTGGCGGCAATGGCTGCGCTTTCGGAGACGGAGGCGAACGTGTGCGACGTGCGATGCGAGGAATTTGTGCTGGTGCGACGCGGAATGGCTGTCAGCACGGCGGAGTTGCACGAAGAGGCGCGGCAGAAAGGGTGGTTGCAGGAGGGCGGCACTCGGATTGGCGATGTCGGCAACTTGTTGGAGAGCAAAGGGTTGGCGGTGACGCGCGAGTTCAACTATACGTTGGCTGATGTGGAACGCTTCCTCGCCGAAGGCAAGGACGTGATTGCGGTGGTCGACGGTGGCGAGTTGGTGGGCGACCGCGAACTGGAACGGCTCGAAGACCGCTTCATCGGTGAAATTCCCGACCATGCCGTGGTGGTGACGGCGGTGGACTTGGCGGGCGACCGCGTCGAAGTGTTTGACCCGCAGAGCGGCAGTGGCTGCGATGCCTATCCGGTGGAGCAGTTTGTGGATGCTTGGGCTGATTCGTGTTTCTATTTGGTAGTGGCAGAATAGCGATATGGAAATGGTGGACGAAATGTATATGCGGCGTTGTCTGCAACTGGCACGCAATGGTGAACGGAATGCGCCTCCCAATCCGATGGTCGGGGCAGTGGTGGTGGCGCCCGACGGACGCATCATAGGCGAAGGCTACCACGTGCGCTGCGGCGAGGGACATGCCGAAGTCAATGCGTTGGCATCGGTGAAGGCGGAGGACGAACGGCTGCTGAAAGATGCTACGATATATGTCAGTCTGGAGCCCTGTGCCCATTATGGCAAGACGCCTCCCTGTGCCGACTTGATTGTGGAGCGCGGGCTGCGTCGCTGCGTCGTGGGGTGCATCGACCCGTTTGCCAAGGTCGGCGGACGCGGCATCGAAATTCTGCGCCGTGCAGGCGTGGAGGTGACGGTGGGCGTATTGGAGGACGAATGTCTGTGGCTCAACCGTCGGTTCATGACGTATCACCGGTTGCATCGTCCCTACATCACGCTGAAATGGGCGCAGACGGCGGACGGCGTCATCGGGGTGGCGGGAGAGCAACTCCGCATTTCCAACCGCCTGACGCAGATGATTTGCCACAAGCGGCGTGCGGAACACGAAGCCATATTGGTGGGCAGACGGACACAGGAGACGGACTGCCCGAGCCTGACGGTGAGGGCATGGGTGGGCGCGTCGCCTCGTCGCTATGTGCTCAGCCGGGCAACGGGCGACATGGCTGCCGTACTGCAGCAGATGTATGAACAGGGCGTGCAGTCGCTGCTGGTGGAAGGCGGTCGGGAGACGTTGCAAGGTTTCATCGATGCCGGTTTGTGGGATGAGGCGTTTGTGGAGACGTCGCCGCAGACGCTTGCCGAACTGCTGCCGTCGGCTGTGCAGAGCGTGGCGGCACCGACGCTGAAGAATGCGCGGAAAACGGGTACGGAGCGGGTGCTCGGGCATACGATTGACGCCTACGTCCGTCAGTAGTCCGATGAACGGGGCGTTTCGGCATGGTTGAAACGCGGCGGCAGAGGGGCTGAAAAAACACTGCAGTCTGCAGAAATTTTCATCGGAGTCTTTTTTTCTCGAAACT
>JAFLUS010000028.1:0-2172 GCA_022508685.1 Prevotellaceae bacterium
GCCCATCGTGTTGAGCAGACTTTCCAAGGTCAGAAGGTCTTGAATCAGCACCTCGCGCGGTTTGGAACCACTTGCCGGTCCCACAATACCGGCTTTCTCTAACTGGTCCATCAAGCGACCTGCGCGGGCGAAGCCAATAGAGAAGTTACGCTGGATAAAAGAAGTAGAACCTTGATTTTTTGCAACAACCATTTTTGCCACCTCAGCAAACATAGAATCGAATTTGTGTACATCTATGTCGGAACTGGAGCCTCCGTCAGTATCATCCATTGGTGGTTCGGGCAGATAGGTCATTTGCGGGAACTGCTGCTGTTTGCTGATGAACTCGCAGATACGATTCACTTCGGGCGTATCAACAAAGGCGCATTGCACACGGACAGGGTCGGCACTCTGCAGATAGAGCATGTCGCCACGACCAATCAATTGGTTGGCACCCGGACGGTCGAGAATGATGCGGGAGTCCATCATAGCAGAAACCTTGAATGCTACGCGTGCAGGGAAATTGGCTTTAATCGTACCTGTAATAATGCGCGTGGTAGGACGTTGCGTCGCAATAATCATGTGGATGCCGACGGCACGCGCCAACTGGGCAATACGGCAAATGGGAAGTTCGATTTCCTTACCTGCCGTCATAATCAAATCGCCGAATTCATCGATAATAACGACGTAATAAGGCATGTATTCGTGCCCTTCCAACGGGTTCAGTTTCCGAGCCTTAAACTTATCGTTGTATTCCTTAAGATTACGCACATGGGCTTGCTTAAGAAGCATATAGCGGTCATCCATGAGTTTGCAAAGTGCATTGAGCGTCTTGACCACACGCTGATTGTCGGTGATGATGGCTTCTTCCTCATCTTCCAACTTTGCCAAGAATTGATTGGCGATGGGCGCATATACGCTGAATTCGACCTTTTTGGGGTCTACCATCACCATTTTCAGTTCCGACGGGTGCTTTTTGTAGAGCAGCGACGTAATGATGGCATTCAGACCTACGGACTTACCTTGTCCCGTCGCACCGGCAACCAACATGTGGGGGGCTTTCGCCAAATCGACCATAAACACTTCGTTGGTGATGGTCTTACCGATGGCGCAAGGCAGTTCCATCTTCGATTCCTGATAGGTCTTGCTCTTCAAGATGCTTTCCATCGAAACGATGCATTTCTTTTTGTTCGGCACTTCAATACCGATAGTTCCCTTGCCGGGAATAGGGGCAATGATACGGATGCCTTCGGCAGCAAGACTCAACGCAATATCGTCCTCCAAGTTTCGGATTTTATTGATGCGCGTTCCCTCTGCCAACGTAATTTCATATAAGGTAATGGTCGGGCCGATAGTGGCTTTTATCGTTTGTACTTCTACCCCAAACGTCTTCAGCACGTGTTTAATCCGCTCTTGGTTGCTGTGTTGTTCCGCCATGTCAATGCTGGGAGTGCTGCTCTCGCTGTTATGGTCAAGCAAATCAAGTCCGGGATATTTGTAGTGCTCCAAATCCTTCTTGGGGTCATAGGGCGTCAGTTCATCGTCATGCTCAATCTTTCCGGAACCCACTTCGGTTTCAGTTACTTCGTTGATGACAAATTCCGGTTCAGCATCCTCCTCCGACACATCTTCCGCTGCCGATGATTGGGTACGGACAACTGCATCAAAGGCTGAAGCCACATCGGTTTCGTCTGCCACAATGTTGTCTTCTGTGATGTGCTCAGTTTCCGTATCAGCAGTGTCTGATACTAAATTGCCTTCTGCGTCATAAATAAGTGTGCTCGACTTTTCAGGGTCTTCAAATTCTTGAGTCTGTTGGACTGGGGTATCTTCAGGCAGTTCTTCCTCCTCCCCTTCTTCATCGGCATCTGCACCATCTTTCAGACGTCCGCGCAATTTGGAGGGAATTTCCTTCGCACGTTTGAATTTGTTGATGAAATTCACCACTCCGTCAATTGTTGCCTTACCGAAATAGACCAACATGAAGACGATAGCCAGTACGATAATCAGATAGACACCAATGTCGCCCACGACATCCACCAATTGCGTGTGGAGCGCATCGCCACAGTTTCCACCCAATTTCACATGTCCCGTAATGGGTAAGATTTTGGCAATCACCGACAATACAAAACTGATGACAATCAACAGCAGTGCCGATTTGACGAACATCGTAAACATACGCACTTTGATTGA
>JAFLUS010000028.1:2272-11997 GCA_022508685.1 Prevotellaceae bacterium
ATACTATAGTCATGCGCTCCGGAATAGATGTAACTCGTAAACGAAGCGATGAGGAACAAGGCATAGCACATCAGCACCATTCCTATCACAAACTTAATCACTTTGGAACGAGGTATGCGTTCTTCGTCCTTCACGTCCTTCTTTTTTGACGATTTTCTCGATGTATTCGGCTTTTTTGACGATTTTGCAGATGTATTCTTTGCTCTATCTTTCGTTTGATTCTTCATTGTCTTGTCAAGATATTACAGTCAAGCGTTACCTTTTACGCAATAGATTTGCAAAAGTACCATTTTTTTTGCAAAAACTAAATATGAGAACGCCGATTTTATGCTTTTTTTAATAAACATTTCGCAGTTTTACGGAAAAATCGTACTTTTGCACACATGGAGACGCGCAAGGTCAATATCATTTTCACTACTGACGTGCATGGCAATTACTTTCCCCACGATTTCCGTCATGACCGACGGGGTAAGGGCGGATTGCAATGCGTACATGCGTACGTGGCACAGCAAGTGAAGCGATTTGCCGGCTCCACCATTCTGATTGATGGTGGCGATATGCTGCAAGGCGAACCGACGTCATACTTTTTCAATTACGTCAGCCTTCCGCAAGCCAAGGCCAACGACAGCGCGGCTCGCCACAAAGTGGCGGATATGTGCAATTTCATCGGTTATGACGTCGGTGTCATCGGCAATCACGACATTGAAACAGGGCACGGCATCTTCGACCAATTCGTGCAGGATTGCAATTTCCCTATTCTCGGTGCAAATGCGATTGACGTGCATACTGGCGACCCTTACTTCGAACCTTATGCCATGTTGTATCGAAGTGGTATCCGCATTGCCGTCATCGGTTTCATCACTCCTGCCATACCGCATTGGATTCCGGTGCGCGTATGGGAAGGCATCCGCTTCGTGGATATTAAAGAAAGCGCACAACGATGGATTTCCTATGTCAAGGAGCACGAATCTCCCGATTTCATCGTAGGTTTGTTCCATTCAGGTATGGACGAAGGGATTGTGACGCCCGATTATCGGGAGAATGCTGTTCGCGACACGGTCAGCTGCGTAGATGGTTTCGACCTTGTCCTCTACGGACATGACCACGCCAGTCATCTCGAAGAAATCGAAAGTCCGTCGGGACGCAGTGTCATGTGTGTCAATCCGGGCAGTTACGCCCACTCGGTGGCAGACATCCGCATCAACTTTTCAGTCGATTCCAACGGGAAAGTGGACAAACACGACATCCACAGCAAAATCTGTTACATCGGCACCATCCAAAACTCCCATTCTGTCGAATTCAAGCGGCATTTCAGCCAAGAATTTTCAGTGATTCAGCACTTTGTCCGTCGCCGAATTGGCACGTTCAATGCTGGGGTTGATATTACGGATGCTTACTTTGGCAGTTCTGCCTATATCGATTTCATCCAACAACTCCAACTGCAAGTGTCGGGAGCAGACATCAGTTTTTGTGCCCCATTGTTTTTCAATGCTGCCATTGATGCGGGTGACGTGCATGTGGGCGACCTCTTCAATCTCTATCGGTTCGAAGACCGATTGTACACCATTCGGATGACAGGACGTGAAATCAAGGACTATCTGGAGATGAGTTACGCCAACTGGACGAACCAAATGGGCAGTCCCGATGACGATTTTCTGCTGTTGAGTCCCATGAAAAGCAATCCCAACCGCATGGGGTTCACCAACTTTATCTTCAATTTCGATGCTGCAGCAGGTATCAAGTACACTGTCGATGTACGACGTCCGCAAGGTGAGAAAATCCAGATTGAGTGCATGGCTGACGGCAGCCCATTCAATTTCGACTGCACCTATACCGTTGCCATGACCGGTTTTCGCACCAACGGAGGCGGAGAATTGCTCACAAAGGGAGCGGGACTCACGAAGGAACAAATCGAGCAACGCATCGTTGCCTTTACAGAACACGACGTGCGCCACTATATGATGGAATACATCCGTCGCGAGTCTGTCCTCACCCCGACCGCCCTTCAGCATTGGCGGTTTATTCCCGAAGAATGGGTGAAAAAGGCTGAAGTGCGCGAACGAAAATTGCTCTTCAGCACTCACAAGAAGCATCAAGAAACTTAATACGTTGCCTCTACCCACCATGTTGCTCACAATTTTAGGACCCACAGCCTGTGGCAAGACATCCTTTGCTACGCAACTTGCCGCAACACTCGGCGGTGAAATCATCAGTGCCGACAGCCGTCAGGTGTATCGCGGCATGGATTTGGGCACAGGCAAAGACCTTGCCGACTATGTCGTCAACGGGCAGGCTATTCCCTACCACCTCATCGACATCGCATCGCCCGGCGAAAAGTACAATGTATATCGATTTCAACGGGATTTTCTCGACGTTTTTCGTGATATTAGCGACCGCAACAAGCAGCCCATTCTTTGCGGCGGCACCGGCTTGTATATAGAAAGCGTGCTGCGTGGCTACCGCATGTCGGAAGTGCCGCAAAATCCTTCCTTACGTGCATCGCTCGAACATAAAAACCTCGATGAATTGACCCAAATTCTGCGCACGTTCAAGACGTTGCACAACAAAACGGATGTCGACACCGCCCAACGTGCCATTCGTGCCATCGAAATTGAGCAATACTACGCCGACCACCCCGAAGATACGCTTGCCAACGATGCTGCAGCACGTTGTACGCTCAACGCCATTCAGGCAAACAACCTTGTCATCGGTCTATCCATCGACCGCGACCTGCGTCGCCAACGCATTTCTCAACGTCTGCAGCAACGCCTCGACGAAGGTATGCTCGACGAAATCCGCCACTTGCTATCGATTGGAGTATCAAGTGAAGAACTCATTTACTACGGGCTGGAATACAAATACTTAACATTGCACGTTATAGGCGAACTTTCCTACGATGAGATGTTCCGCCAATTAGAGATTGCCATCCACCAATTTGCAAAACGGCAAATGACATGGTTTCGCGGCATGGAGCGTCGCGGCATCACCATCCATTGGGTCGACGCATCGCTGCCATTGGAGGAACGCATGACATTCGTTCGCAATTTATTTTTTGCCAATCAGCCTTCCGGACAGTAAATTTCAAACTTTGCGGAATGTAGTGATAATCAAATAATTAGCAAGAATAATGATAGCGTCTTGTAGATACTAGGGGGAGGATGGGGAGGATTATTTCATAAAAGTGCGAAAAAAATTAAAAAATAGAAAAAACGTATTTTTGTATTTTTTATTAAAAGTCTATGAAAATATCCTCCCCATCCTCCCCCTACGCAACAAAACACTCCGTGCTCCGCACTCTACGGCTCCGTGCTCCGCACACTACAGACTCGTGCATCGCACTCTACAGACACGTCCTCCGCAGCGCACAACATGTCGCTTCGTAGGGTTTTCCCGAACGGAATTAGGTGTTTTCTACGACATTTTTCGGCATTTTACTATCCGTATTATACAAAAAATCTTTACCTTTGCCACATAAATCACTAAAATCGTGTACATTATGATGAAGAAAACGCTACTCTACTCATTGGCAATCGCCATGCTGCTGACTTCAACCACCAGTTGCGAAGTCTCCGACACGCGCACTTATCTCGGCACAATGGCAGGAGCAGAAATCGGCGGAACCATCGGCGAAGCCATCGGATGGATGTCCACCAGCCGCCACGACGGCCCGGGCAAAGCCATGTTGGGCAGTGTCATCGGCACCGTTGCCGGAGCAGCCATCGGCAACAGTATGGCAAAGAACAGCAAGAAGGCTAAGAAGTATGGTCGCAAAGACGATACTGTCGACGATTATGGCTATTACAACGACAATTCGTCGGCAGACTATCAAACTGGCGGTGGATACGACAATTCTTATGATACGAACCGCGACATGTCGAACCGCCATCATGCAACTGCCGGTTCGCTCACCATCCACAACGTCACTTATCAAGACGAAGACGGCGACGGACGTTTTTCTCGCTACGAAACCATCAACGTGATGTACGAAGTCACCAATCGCAGCCGCTATCCGCAATCCGTCGTCTTGAGCATCGACGACCCTTCCAACGCCAAGAATTTCGCGTTTTCACCGGCAAATACCGTCACCATCAATGCCGGACAGACCATCCGCTACAAAGCAAAAGCATTCTGCAAAAGCCGTCCCAAGAGCGGATATACCAACATCATCGTGACGGCAAGCAGCGGTGCCAACGCAACGGCATCGTCCTCTATCCGCATCCACTGCGTGAAGTAACTGCACACGCATCATATTTATAAAAATGCGCATCGGGCTATGGTCTGATGCGTATTTATTTTTTTCGTATGCTTTTTTTATGTATATTTGCAAGACTTTTGCAGCACGAAAAGTTTGCAAAAAGATGATAGGCAGGAACATGAAGGACTCGATTAAGATAAAAGGTGCTCGGGTAAACAACCTGAAGAATATTGACGTGGAGATTCCACGCAACAAATTGGTCGTCGTGACGGGCGTGAGCGGAAGCGGAAAATCCAGTCTGGCATTCGACACGCTTTATGCCGAAGGGCAGCGTCGCTACATTGAGAGCCTGTCAACGTATGCTCGTCAGTTTCTCGGTCGTTTGAACAAACCCGATTGCGATTTTATCGAAGGAATTCCGCCAGCCATTGCCATTGAGCAGAAGGTCATTGCCCGCAATCCCCGTTCCACAGTGGGTACATCGACCGAAATCTACGACTATCTGCGAATGTTGTTTGCACGCGTGGGACATACGCTGTCGCCTGTCAGCGGACGTGAAGTGAAGAAGCACGACGTGGAAGACATTGTGCAATGCATGTTGTCGCACGAAGAAGGTACACGATTGATGCTGCTTGCCCCGATACATGTTCCGGAGGGACGGAGCCGAAAGGTGCAAGTCGATGTCTATCAACGCGAAGGCTATGCACTCACCGACGACGGCAACTACATCATCATCGACCGCATCGTGGCTCGGCATGAGCAGAGCACCATCGACCGACTGACGGACTCGGCAAAGACGGCATTGTACGAAGGACATGGAGAATGTGTGCTCCACGACGTGAAGAACAATGTGCGTCATTCGTTTTCCACACGTTTTGAAGCAGATGGCATCGTGTTCGAAGAACCGAGTGACCAACTGTTTTCCTTCAATTCTCCAGCCGGAGCCTGTCCCGAGTGTGAAGGTTTCGGACGCGTGATTGGTATTGACGAAAACCTTGTCATTCCCAATCAGGAACTGAGCGTGATGGACGGAGCCGTCGTCTGTTGGCGAGGCGAAAAGATGAGTGAATGGAAGAAAGCGTTCGTGCGACGTGCATCCCACTACGATTTTCCCATCTTTACGCCCTATTACGATTTGACACAGGCGCAAAAAGATTTTCTGTGGCATGGCGACCCCACGCTCGACCCACAGGAGAATGTGTGCATCGATGCTTTCTTCGAGATGCTACGGCAAAATCAGTACAAAATACAATATCGCGTCATGTTGGCTCACTATCGCGGAAAGACTACATGCCCCGTGTGTCACGGCAGTCGTCTTCGCAAAGAAGCCAATTACGTGAAAGTTGGCGGACGAAGCATCACGGAGTTGGTGGAAATGCCCATTCTGCGTTTGCAAACGTGGTTTCAGGAATTGCAACTTTCCGACCATGATGCCGAGATTGCGAAACGTCTGCTGACGGAGATTTCCAATCGTTTGCAATTCCTCTGCGACGTGGGACTCGGCTATCTCACGCTCAATCGCTTGAGCAACACGTTGTCGGGTGGCGAAAGCCAACGCATCAACCTTGCCACGAGTCTGGGCAGCAGTCTGGTCGGTTCGCTCTATATTCTTGACGAACCCAGCATTGGTCTGCACAGTCGTGACACCCAACGACTGATTCATGTTCTGAAAGAATTGCAAGCGCTCGGCAACACCGTCGTCGTCGTGGAGCACGACCAAGAAATGATGGAAGCAGCCGACTACATCATCGACATCGGTCCTGATGCCGGACGATTGGGCGGAAAAATCGTGTGGCAAGGTGCGTTGTCGACAATCAACGATGCAGCAAGCACGGATGAAAAGACGATATCCCATACATTGGATTATCTCACAGGACGCGAACAAATCATCGTACCTGCGTCGCGTCGTCCGTGGAACAACTACATCGAAATACGCGGTGCACGCGAAAACAATCTGAAAGGTCTTGACGTAAAATTCCCGCTCAACGTCATGACCGTTGTCACAGGTGTCAGTGGAAGCGGCAAATCCACATTGGTGCGCAACATCCTCTATCGAGGTTTGAAACGCCATTTCGACGAAGTGACCGACCGCCCCGGACAATTTACAGCACTTGACGGCGACCTCGACATGATAAAGAAAGTGGACTTTGTCGACCAGAACCCGATTGGCACATCCACCCGAAGTAATCCCGTGACCTACATCGGTGCCTACGACGAAATCCGCAAACTGATGGCGCAACAGCAATTGTCGAAACAGATGAACTACACGCCAGCCTATTTCTCCTTCAATCAAGAGGGCGGGCGCTGCGAAGAATGTAAAGGAGAAGGCACCGTCACGATAGAGATGCAATTCATGAACGACATCGTGCTCGAATGTGAAGCCTGCCACGGAAAACGCTTCAAGGACGAGATTCTTGCTGTCAAGTTTGAAGGGCAAAACATTGACGACATGCTGAACATGACCATCAATCAAGCGGTGGAATTCTTCACCGAGCATGGACAAAAGAAGATTGTTCAAAAGATGAAGCCTCTGCAGGATGTCGGACTGGGCTATCTGAAACTTGGGCAAAGTTCGTCCACCCTGTCGGGCGGTGAAAACCAACGCGTAAAACTGGCATATTATCTGAGTCAAGAAAAGACGCACCCCACATTGTTCATCTTCGACGAACCTACGACAGGTCTGCACTTCCATGACATCAAACGATTGTTGGCAGCATTCGATGCACTCATCAGCAGAGGACACACAGTGCTGATTATCGAACACAACATGGACGTCATCAAGTGTGCCGACCACGTCATCGACCTTGGTCCGGAAGGAGGCGAAGAAGGAGGCAACATCGTCGTGACGGGAACACCGGAGGAGGTGGCACAATGCACAACATCGTACACAGGACAATATCTTGCTGCCAAATTGCAGGAAGATGCACAACATTCAAACATTCAAAACCCATGAACATACGCAGATTCATTTATATCTTTTCTTTGCTTTGTACACTTCACATCGGTGTAAAAGCGCAACAATTCGACGACTATTTCGATGGACGTACCTTGCGTCTCGACTACATCTTCGGTGGCGACAGCGTCAATCAACTGATATTCTTTGAGCAGGCCTACGTCATGCCGGAATGGGCTGGACGCAAAGACCGATTGGCTGAAAAGTTTCTGAACGGAAACGGACAAATTACGGTGCGGGAGCATGGCACCGACCACGTCATCTACGTCAACACCTTCTCTACACTTTTTCAAGAGTGGCAATCGACCGATGAAGCGAAAATGGTGCGCAAGGCATTCGAAAGCAGTTATCTCGTACCTTTCCCCAAGCACCCCATTGACGTGACCGTGACGCTGACTGACGTACATCAACAAGTTTCGGCAGAACTCACCCACACCATCAATCCTGCCGACATTCTGATTCGCCCTATCGGTGAGAACGGCATTCCTTTTCAGTATATCCTCCGTAGTGGCGACATCACGTCATGTGTCGATATCGCTATCATTGCCGAAGGCTATACGGCTGCTGAGACGGATAAGTTCTACAACGATTGCCAACGTGCCGTCGATGCCATCTTCAGTCACGAGCCGTTTGCTTCGCTCAAAAATCGTTTTAATGTCATCGGTGTGGCAGCGCCGTCAACTGATTCAGGGCCGTGCATACCCCATTCCAACCAATGGAAACGTTCGGCAGTGAACAGCCATTATGATACGTTCTACACCGACCGCTACCTGACGACAAGCAGCATGCACCGTGTCTACGACGTGTTGAGCGGTGTGCCGTTTGAACACATCATCGTTCTTGTCAATTCTGACACCTATGGCGGAGGCGGCATTTACAATCAGATTACCCTTTCCACTTCCGACCATCCTACCTTCAAGCCCGTACTTGTGCATGAATTTGGTCATTCCTACGGAGGATTGGGTGATGAATACGACTATGGCGACGAAATGGCAGCCATGTATCCCAAAGATACTGAACCATGGGAACCCAACCTGACGACATTGGTGGATTTCAACAACAAATGGGCTGACCTCGTACCATCGCAAACGCCCATCCCTACTCCACTCGCCGACATTCCGAACTTTCGTCAGGCAAAGACGGCAAAAGAATGGAAACGCATCAACGATGCCACGCAAATCGTCGGTGTGTTCGAAGGCGGAGGCTATCAGAAAAAAGGCGTATATCGTCCGGCGCAAGAATGCCGAATGAAAATCAACGAAGTCAACGAGTTCTGCCCCGTCTGCCGTCGCGCCCTCATTCAGATTACCGATTTCTACACCAGTCATTAACCACTCTCAACAATAACTGAACAACATGAGCAACTACATGGTATCGGCTCGCAAGTATCGTCCCGTCACCTTCGACAGCGTGGTAGGACAATCTTCGCTGACCACCACTCTCAAAAACTCCATCGCCTCAGGTCGATTGGCGCACGCCTATCTGTTTTGCGGTCCGCGCGGAGTGGGTAAAACCACCTGTGCCCGCATTTTTGCAAAGACCATCAACTGCCTCCAACCGAAACCCAACGGCGATGCCTGCGAACAATGCGAATCCTGCCGCGCCTTCAACGAACAGCGGTCGTACAACATCCACGAACTCGATGCTGCATCGAACAACGGCGTCGACGACATTCGTCAACTCATTGAACAAGTCAATATCCCGCCACAAATCGGCAAGTACAAAGTCTTCATCATCGACGAGGTGCACATGCTCTCGACCGCAGCCTTCAATGCTTTCCTCAAGACATTGGAAGAGCCGCCCGCACACGCCATCTTCATCCTTGCCACCACCGAGAAGCACAAACTGCTGCCCACCATTCTGTCGCGATGCCAAATCTACGACTTCAACCGCATGAGCATCCAAGACATCGTCGGGCATCTCGAGAATGTGGCACGGCAAGAAAACGTCACCTTCGAACCTGAAGCCCTGAATGTCATTGCCCAAAAAGCCGACGGGGGAATGCGCGATGCCCTTTCCATATTCGACCAAGTGGCATCCTTCTGCCAAGGCAACATCACCTATCAGCAGACCATTGCCGACCTCAATGTGCTCGACTACGAATATCATTTCCGTCTTGTCGATGATTTTCTCGAAGGGAAAGTGCCCGACATCATGCTGACCCTCAACGACATTCTAAACAAAGGATTCGACGGCAGCCATTTCATCGGCGGGCTGAACAACCACCTGCGTAATTTGCTTATCAGCCACGACGAAGCCACCGTACAACTGCTCGAAGTGTCGAACGACGTGCGCCAACGCTACGTGGAACAAGCACGCCGCTGTCAGCCACGATTTCTCTATGCCGCCATCCGCAAGTGTACGGATTGCGACCTCAACTATCGGCAAAGCCAGAACAAGCGACTTTTAGTAGAACTTACGCTCATCGAAATCGCCCAATTGGCACAAGGCGACAGCGATGGGCAGCCTTCCGGGCATTGCCCTACGAAGATTCTTAAACCCCTATTTAAGGTTGCAGCCGAACCAGTTTCGGCTCAACCTTCTGCTCCCGTACAAGCAGTTCAAGCCGAAAGCACA
>JAFLUS010000280.1 GCA_022508685.1 Prevotellaceae bacterium
CTGGGACCTCCAGATTATGAGTCTGTTGCTCTAACCAACTGAGCTACAAGTCCGAAGTTTTTGTGGAAGAGATTGGTTGGACCACCGGGACTCGAACCCAGAATGACAGAACCAAAACCTGTTGTGTTGCCAATTACACCATGGTCCAATCCTCAAAAAATGGCTTGACGGACGAAGGCGGAATCTTGCGTCGGTGACATCGGAGGATGTCGATGAAAAGCACTTCTTCCGAAAAGCAAGTGCAAAGGTAGGTGTTTTTTGCGAAAGAGCAAAGAATTTCTGAAATTTTGTTGCAAAAAGACAGTAAAAAATCTGAAATGGAGAATAAAAACTTTTATTTGTTTGCCGCTTTTAAGGGAATTTGCTACCTTTGCAGTGACTATTGCGTGATAGTGTACCATGGCAAAACAAAAATCGCTTATACATAATAAACGTAGGAATAAGATTCGCATCCATCACGAGGGTGTGCATTTGTTGGTGCTCTGCGGTGCGGCTTTCGTGCTGTTGGCTGCGCTGTTGTTGTGGCTGGTTGGTGCGAATTGGTTTTCCTATTCCATCATCGGCATCGTTGCTGTCTTGTATGCCATTTTGTTCAATTTCTTCCGCTGCCCGGTGCGCATGTTTCAGGGCCCGACGACGAAAACCGTGGTGGCTCCTGCCGATGGCAAGGTGGTGGTGGTGGAAGAAGTGGATGAGCGAGAGTATTTTCACGACCGCCGACTGATGATTTCCATTTTCATGAGTCCCACCAACGTGCATGCCAATTGGGTGCCTTGCGAAGGTCGGATTGTGAAGGTGGCACACCAGAATGGCAATTTCATGAAGGCATGGCTGCCGAAAGCCAGCACCGAGAACGAGCGTTCGATGGTCGTGATTGAGACGCCTCACGGCCAGCAGGTGATGGCACGTCAGATTGCCGGTGCCATGGCTCGACGCATTGTGACCTATGCCGAAGAAGGGCAGGATTGCTACATCGACGACCACATGGGATTTATCAAATTAGGGTCGCGCGTCGACGTCTATCTGCCTTTGGACGCTGAAATCTGCGTGAAACTCGGGCAGAGAACGGTGGGCGACGAAACCATTATTGCAAAACTGAAATAAGTCTGCCGGCTTGCTGCATTTCCGGCCTGTCGGTAGCCGTTGAATAGAATTTCTGCGATGAACATCAAGCAAAACATTCCCAATCTTCTGACTTGTGGAAACCTCCTTTGCGGCTGCGTTGCCACTGTATTGGCTGCCATGCAACTTTCGCATCCGCAGTTGCAACTCTTCCCCGTAGCCTTTCTCTTTATCCTGTTCGGAGCCGTCTTCGATTTTCTCGACGGCATGGTGGCTCGTTTGCTGCGAGTGAGCAGCCCTATCGGCATCCAACTCGATTCACTTGCCGACTGCGTCACTTTCGGCGTTGCGCCATCCATGATGATATTCGTCATGTTCAGCAAGGTGTACTATCCGGTCGCTATGTACAACCATGCTTGGTTTACCTATCTGCCCTACACCGCTTTCCTGCTTGCTGCCTTCTCAGCCTATCGCCTCGCAAAATTCAACATCGACGAGCGTCAGCATACCGGTTTCATCGGAATGCCCACTCCGGCGTGCGCCATATTCTGGGGAGCCCTCATCTCCGGTTGCCAGTCCTATCTCACGTCCCCCATGTTCAACGCCCCCTTCCTCCTCGCTTTCGAACTGATGTTCTGCTTCCTGCTCGTCAGCGAAATCCCCATGTTTGCGTTGAAATTCAAGGACTTCAGCCTGCGTCATCGTGACAACGTCCTGCGCATCAGTTTCCTTGCTTGCAGCCTTCTGCTCATCCTCATCTGCGTCATCGCTGCCCCCAGCGGTCAGACATGGTCTTACGCCTGTCGTGGCATTGCCGGCAGCATCGGGCTTTACCTGCTGCTCAACCTCGTGCGCCACATGAGCCATGCTTTCCGTCGCTAAAAATCCGTGTCATCGCTGATAGAATTGGTACATTTGTCTCCTCTCTATCAGTGTAGCACCATTTCATCAAAATCTTTAGCAATTATGGCATTCCTTTTCATCATACTCATCCTCTACATCCTCTATCGCCTGTTTCCGTACATCCTCGCTTTCATCGGAGTACGTCTCATCAAACGGATGCACGACACCTACACGTCAAATGCGCAGAATGCCGGACGCACCTCTTCGCAACAATCCCAGCAAGGACGGAAACAGCAGAAAAGTCAGTCCCAATCTCCGCATCACGAAAAGATATTTGCCGACAACGAAGGTCAGTACATCGACTTTGAAGAAGTCTGACCTCTTGGCTTCAACTCCTTACAGCCCGTCAGCCACACAGCCGACGGGCTGTTTTCGTTTTTATATCCACATTGTAAGGGATTCATTCATGCCTTTGCAGAAGGAAAAATGACGAAATATCACACAAACCGCAAAATTGTTGACAATGTGCAAGCATTTTCATCGTTTTGCTGACGCGCTCCCCGAAAGGGCAA
>JAFLUS010000281.1 GCA_022508685.1 Prevotellaceae bacterium
CCCATCCATCCGCCTGCAATGGCACCGAACACGCCTGCATAGAGTACGAGCACGATGGAAGTCAGTATCCACACTGTTTTCACCGCCTTTCTGACAGACGGTTTATTATCTTTTGCCTGAACGGCTTTCTGCGATTGTCCTGTCGTTTTCTTTGTTTCCATGCTCTTCACACATGTATAAAATCATGCAAAGGTATCTCTTTTTTTTGAATTAACCAAATCCCATCCGCCGAATGCTCTTGCCTGTTCCATATATCACCTATATCCAGCTACAAACAGAGCCGACTTTACAGCCGGCTCCGTTCATATGTGCATATGTATCTACCTGTCCTATTTTTCCTTATCCAATTCTAAATTGATTGTTGCAAATGCGGTATCTAATATGAAGTCGTCGTTTGGCTCAATATCGGGAAGGAAGAAGTCTTCTTTGTCGGGAAATTCTTTTTCAACCACTTCGTCCGACAATTTCAAACAGGCACGAAGACGTTTGAAGAATTTGATTTCTTGATAACGTATTTCATTATCTGCCTCTATCATGTTTATCGCAATTCCTATCACGTCAAGTTCTTGATCAACAGTTAAGTCGGCATTCTTCAATTCTTTCAAAAAGGTATTTAAGAAAGAGATACCTGTAGAGTTGATTGACGCGATATATTCATTCAATAGCCGTTCGACGTCAATATGGTCGAAAAAGGATGTCTTTTTGACATAATCTTTAATTAACTGTATTTCTTCTTTCGCAATGTCGCCATCGCAAGCCATACAGCAAAATGCTGTTTTTAGGTATAATTCATTATTTATCATTTCTCTTTGTGTTTTTAATTAAAACCTATTTTTCGACGAGGCTGTTCCGTTTTAATCCCTTGAAATTGATCACGAATAGCCTCGTGTTGTTTAATCATCTCCATGGAGATACTGGGCTTTGATTCCGCTATAACTTCTTCAAGAACTTGTTGCGTGATTTTGTCAAGTTTATGTCTAAACGTCCGCCGTCCTGCTTTATCTACTATCAGTTTAATGTCAGCAGAGATATAGTTTTCCGTCAAACTTGCCAATTTGTCATAGTCGATGCCAAAATCACATTTTCGTTTTGACAAATTGATTTCAAAGATAGATGCACGTGTTTCCTTGTCGGGTTGGGGAATATAATACTTGAATTCCAAACGACCGGCTCGCAGGGCTGCGGCATCAATTTCTGTCGGTTGGTTAGTCGCTCCTATGACCAAAATACCATCTTCTCCACAATTATTCAGTTGGGCAAGAAATTCATTGACTTCACCGGCTTCGCTCACATTGTTATGTTTGCTGCGGTCTTTAATCATCGCATCGATTTCATCAAAGAAGAGAATCGTAGGTGCATTCTGTCGTGCTTCATCAAAGATTTTAGCGATTTTCCCTTGTCCACCATGAATGTATGGGGAGGCAATATCCGAACATTTGACATATTGGTAATTAAACCCAGCTTCTTCTGCAAATTTTTCTGCAAAGAATGTCTTTCCACAACCGGGAGGACCATAAAAAAGCAGCCCATTCGGGATACTGATTCCCAACTCCTTTGCACGTTCATGGTCTCGAATGACATCAATGACATCCGACTGGAGTTGCTGTTTGAGTGCCGTCATACCGGCAACATCAGCAAACCCATTGCCTTGTTTCGGAAGCAGAACATTCCCTCCTCCAACTTGTTTTGTCGCCCCATTATCCACTGTAGGTTTTGGTGATTCCACTTTCAATTCCCCATTGATGGCTTGTATGAATTCATCCGCAGATTGAAACCTATCCGCTCTATCCATTGCCATGGCTTTTGCCATCGTATTGAGCAATTGTTCATCCATTTCAAACATGGTTGTATTCGGCAGTTTCAACGGATGCCTCCGAGCATCAAGAATGGCAGACACAAGTGCATTTCTGTCCGTTTTATATTTTGAAATGTCCGTATGGTAAGGTACGATGCCATAGAGCAAATGATACAGCATGACACCTACGGAAAATAAGTCTGACTGAATGGAATATACCCCATTGAGTGCTTCAGGCGCAAGATAGAAAGGATTAAGCCCTTCCTTCATAAACGAACTGACGCTTTGATGCTGATAACGGGCATATCCAAAGTCAATTATCTTTGGAACGGCCATCGAAGACGCCATATCCAACATGACATTTTGAATGGTGATTTCGTTATGAATAATCGGTTGGTCTTGGCTATGAAGGTATTTCAACCCATTCAATACGCCGAGCACAATTTGTTTGGCATCATATACGGAACAGTGTTGCTCTCTCGTCGTCTTTTGCGCAACCGTCTCTCCGGTAATAAAGTCAAAAACAATGTACGTGTAGCGTTTCCTTTCTATCCATATCTCGCCGGAATCGTGATACATGGTGATATTGGGATGCTTCAGTCGTTTGGCAATCTCTATTTCGAGTACGTTGCCATCTTCATCAAATTGAGTATGATGCAATTTGTCGTAGTCAATCA
>JAFLUS010000282.1 GCA_022508685.1 Prevotellaceae bacterium
TGCGGGCAGCGACTGCAGCAGGATTTCGATGAGGCGGGGAAGGGCATGGCTGTCAAGAGATGATTCGGAAATCCATGCGTAGTCGGGTGGGAGAGAAGGGCGGTCGGTGGGTTCCCATACATAGAAATCGGCAAGGATGATGCGGTGCGTCAGCACGTGGCGCACGCCGGAGCGGAGGAGTTGAGGCCGTTCGCCATTCGTTCCGCAAGGGAGGGTGACGGGCGCGTCGGGCGTGTCGTGCTCAATGAGCAGAGGTTCCCACAAGCCTTGCCAAATGTCGCCGGACGGACGACGGCGGAGGGCAATGTGGCGTTGGCAACGTACATATATATAAGTAAAGCGACGCGTCTTGACGGCAGTGCGGCGGAGTTTGACAGGCAGCACTGCGATGCGGTCGGTGCGGAATGCGTCGCAGCCGTCAGCCAAGGGGCAGTCGGCACAGCGGGGCGAACGGGGCGTGCAGTGGATGGCGCCGAAGTCCATGATGGCTTGGTTGAACGTGCCCGCATCGTGCGGCGGCAGCAGCGATTGTGCCAATGCAGCGAACGTGCGTCGGCCTTCGGAAGAGTTGATAGGGGTGTCGATGCCGTAGTAGCGCGAGAGCACGCGGTAGACGTTGCCGTCGACGACGGCAGCGGGCAGTCCGTAGGCAATGGAGGCAATGGCTGCAGCCGTGTAGTCGCCCACGCCCTTGAGGGCACGGATGCCTTCGAGGGTGTCGGGAAAACGTCCGAGCGCCACGATTTGCTTGGCGGCAGCATGGAGGTTGCGCGCACGGCTGTAGTAGCCGAGTCCCTGCCACAGCCGCAGCACCTCGTCCTCACTTGCCGCAGCCAGTGCTTCGGCAGTGGGAAACTGCTGCATGAAGCGTTGCCAGTAGGCAAGCCCCTGCTGTATGCGCGTCTGCTGCAGGATGACTTCGCTGAGCCAGATGGCGTAAGGGTCGGTCGTGTGTCGCCACGGCAAATCTCTGCCGTGCGTGCCGAACCATTGCAGCAGGGTGGTGGTCAGTTCGCTGTACATGGTGTGGATTTTGGAAGCAAAGTTATGTTTTTTTCGGTTGCCGACGAAGAAAAGTTGAAAAATGTTCGTACTTTTGCAGCCACAAAATCGTAGTCGGTATGGAAAAGAAACATCTGGAAGTCAGCGACGAATTGCGTTCGGCGTGGAGCCGATACGTCGGCGGCGTGGTCTATGCCACGTTCGACAACACGGCACACAGCGACGGACTGTGGGCGGAAATCGACGAGTGCGTGGCAGATTTTCGTGCACGCTACACCGTGGACAGCATCAAGCAGATGAGCGGTATCGAGGCGACGCGTCGTGCCTACAAAGCCTGTGGCAAGGACCCCAGCCGCTACCGCCCCTCGTGCGAGCAACTGGTGCGTCGCACCTTGCAAGGCAAGGATTTGTATCAGATTGACACCTGCGTCGACCTCATCAACCTTGCCTCCATGCGCTATGGCTACAGCATCGGAGGCTTTGACTACGATCGCATCACAGGCGACCGCCTCGTGCTTGGCATCGGTCGTGAAGGCGAACCCTACGAAGGCATCGGCCGCGGAGTGCTCAACATTGCGGGAATGCCCGTGTGGCGCGACGACGTGGGCGGCATCGGCACGCCCACGAGCGACAACGAACGGACGAAACTGTCGCTGCAAAGCCGTCATCTGTTGGCGATTGTGAATGGCTACGACGGCAACGCGGAGCAGGTGAACCGCTGTTGCCAATACATGTGCAGCCTGTTGCAACGCTATGCCAACGGGCGCGACATGGCGACGGAAATTTTTTCGTAAACTTACTTGGCAGCGCGAAAGTGCTTGCACCACTCCCTGATGCCGCATTGCTCGCACTTCGGACGACGTGCCTGACACACGTAGCGCCCGTGGAGCAGCAGCCAGTGGTGGGCACGCGGAATCGTGTCGTCGGGAAAGTGCCGCGTCAGTTCCTTCTCCACCGCGTAAGGTGTCGTGGCGCGGTCGCCGACCAGTCCGAGCCGGTGGGCGACACGGAAGATGTGCGTGTCGACGGCGAACGCCGCCTTCTGGAAAATGACAGCCTGAATCACGTTGGCCGTCTTGCGCCCCACGCCCGGCAGCCGCACGAGGTCGTCGAGGTTGTCGGGCACCTCGCCCCCGAAGTCCGACATGAGCATCTGCGCCATCCCGACGAGGTGTCGCGCCTTCGCGTTGGGATAACTCACGCTTTTCACATACTCAAAAATCACTTCGGGCGTCGTGGCAGCCATGACTTCAGCAGTCGGAAAATCGGCAAACAGCGCGGGCGTCACCATGTTGACCCGCTTGTCGGTGCATTGTGCCGACAAAATCACCGCCACCAGCAGTTGGAATGCGTTTCCGTATTCCAATTCCGTCTCCACGTCGGGCATCTCGCGCTCAAAATAGGCGATGAGCGCAGCATATTGTTCTTTTTTCCTCATGGCGATTTCGCACGTTTCT
>JAFLUS010000283.1 GCA_022508685.1 Prevotellaceae bacterium
ACGGATGCCTGCACCTCACGTGCGACATTCCCATGCTACGGGCACTTGCAAAGGTAGAAGTGATTGACAACATTCCGCAAAGCAACATCTCCGTCAGCAGCGTGTCACTGTCGACACACAACACCAACGGACGATATATCCCCAACATTGCCGAAAATCCGAACTGGAACAAGAACAACATACAAGTTGTCAAGCCTTCTCTGCCCGACAACGTGGGCACATCCACCCAAAACCTCACGTTCGTCAAAATCACCGAAAACAATACGGACAAATGGGTGGCATACATTCCGGAGATGAACCTGACATCAGGGGCAGTGAAAGACAACATGCCGACGCTGAACATCAACGTGGCGACGACGAAAGACAACAGCACCTCTTCGTCCACTTACGCCATGCCGTTGGGAGAATACCTGAACGGCGTCTTCAACAATACATATTTCGACATTCTTCGCAACCACATCTATCGCTATACCATCGCGTCGGTCAATGCGACAGCCAACATCACGCTGGAAGTGCTGCCGTGGGACAAGGAAGACGACGAAAGGTGGGATTATACGCAAGTTCCCGGAACGGTGGAAGCCATACAATGGAGCAATTTTGCCAATGAAGTGCAAGAAACGGCAGAGGTGACACTCAACATCTCGACGGCTGCAAGCGACATCCTGACCGGCACATTCACCATTCCGTCGCCATTGAGCGGCACATGGCACGCACAACTGATGCCGATAGGCGATGCCAATCCTGCCGCCGTGGTATTCTGCAATGCCGACGGCACTGACATTGATACGGCAGACGGACAGACCAGCCACCACATTTGGAACGACATCAGTACCGAGCCGGACAAGTCCAAACCAACGCCGGCAACCCTATACATCAAAGTCGCATCGACCGACGGCGATGCCGAAAGCCGGTTCAGACTGCTCATTATGGTGGAAAACATCGGTCAGTGGATGGACGTCAACATGACGCCGGACAGAAGCAGCGCAAACTATTGGACGATTATACGACCAACCAACGACTTTTAGTTTCAAGATATAAAGATGATACGTTTTGGAAATATAGCACGATGGTACATTGCGGCAATATGGTTATCCGTATGGTCGCTTTGTAGTTGTACGGAAGACATCGACCCCGAATTCTCTGCGGAATCAGCACCTCAATACGGCATCGTCCTGACCACCGGAACCATGAATACGCGGGCAGGAACCGTTGCCGGTGAAAATACGGAAAACACCATATCCAACTATGCGATTTTCCTTTATTCGTCCGAAGGCGACAATCAGCAGCCCGTATATGCCTTGTCGGGCACGTGCAACGCAGCCAACAGCACCACCGTTACAGCCAAAGTACCACTCGACAAAATCCCCGAACTTTTTGGCAACGGAACGACTTGCTACGCCTATGCGCTGGTCAACTATCCGGCAACGGTCGACATCAACACCACCGCCCTCACCATTAAGGGCGAAGGCATGGAGACCGCCGCAGCGGCAACCATTGCCAACATAAAAGCCCTCCAAGTATCATCCGACGATTTCTCCCGCAACGCAGCACCATCCGCCTTCGTCATGCATGGTGCATCCACCGAAAGCGGCATCACGCTGAGCGACGACGGAAAGAACATGACAGGAACCATCCCCTTGAAACGTGTCGCATCCAAAATCAAACTATGGGTGAACATTCTGGATAAAATCTATGTCGACAAAGACAATCGAACCGTCGAACGGACGGAAGGCGTCTCCGAAGCCGAATTCGAAGCCGAATTGCTGCGAAACGGAGGAGCCGTGTGCATTCCGCGACTCGACAACGTCAATACTTTCATCAACAACGGAGTGAAGACGGCACGCATCGACGGCACGACCATGGAGATGGTGACCACTGACGACGGCAACACAGCCGAGCAATGCTGGTTGCAAGACGCCGACTATTTCAGCGTGGCACGTTCGCGCACCACCTTCCGCCCCATCACTGAAGCCACAAATCCCGAGGAAGGATGGAACTATCAACGCACGCACGACATTCCGATGTATTCCTATCCCAACACGTGGACATCGTCTATCGAAGAAAATCGGCAGACTTATCTCCTCTTGATGGTCAACTGGAATATCCGCAGGCAAGGCGACGGCGACAATGCCAACTACAAGCCGTGCTACTATTTCATTCCCGTCAATGCCCGCAGTGCCACCCCCAATCGTCTGGAATCGAACAAATACTATCGGATTGGGGTCAACGTCGGAATGTTGGGTAGTTTCAACCCCGGTGAACCACAAATCATCGAATCGGCCACGTGGGAAGTGCTCGACTGGACGAAAGAACCCATTGATGCAACGCTCAAAGGCTCCCGATACTTGGTGCTCAATCAGACGGAATTTGTCATGAACAATGAAGACTCTATTCAAATTCCGTTCACCGCCAGCCACGAAGTAGAAATCAAGAATGTCTACGTGACGTATTTCAGATT
>JAFLUS010000284.1 GCA_022508685.1 Prevotellaceae bacterium
GCGATGCGCCGCCGATGAGTCCGCCGTCGATGTTGGGCTTGGCGAAGAGTTCGGGAGCATTGGATGCCTTGCACGAACCGCCGTAGAGAATGCTGGTGTTGTCGGCTACGGTGTCGCCATACTTTTCTGCAATGACGCCACGGATGTAGGCGTGGATTTCTTCAGCCTGTTCGCTGGTAGCGGTCTTGCCCGTACCGATAGCCCAGATGGGTTCGTAA
This sequence comes from Prevotellaceae bacterium, assembly GCA_022508685.1. Lineage (GTDB taxonomy): Bacteria > Bacteroidota > Bacteroidia > Bacteroidales > Bacteroidaceae > UBA3839. Next base: position 219 of record JAFLUS010000284.1, read on the forward strand.
GCGATGACGATTTTGCTGAAATCTTCTGCCGAGAGGTTGAAGACGCTGCCTTCGAGTTCAGCCTTCACCACTTCGTTCTGCTTGTTGGCTTCGCGTTCAGCAAGGCTTTCGCCGATGCAGAAGATGACTTTCAGTCCGTTTTCGAGTGCCAACAGCACCTTCTCGCGCAGGATTTCGGGAGTCTCGTGATAGTACTCGCGACGTTCGGAGTGACCGAGGATGACGTATTCAGCACCTGTAGACTTCACCATTTCGGCGCTGACTTCACCCGTGTAGGCACCCGAAGCCTTGTCGGCGCAGTTTTCAGCACCGAGTTGGATGACGTCGTGGTTAATCACGTCGCTCACTTTAGCGAGGTGGATGAACGGTGTGCAGATGACAACGTCGCAGTTGGGTGCATCCTGTGCAAGTGCGTCGTTCAGTTCAGTTGCGAGTGCAATGCCTTCTTGGAGATTCTTGTTCATCTTCCAGTTACCGGCAACGATTTTCTTTCTCATTGTAGTGTTGTATTTTTAAGGGTTAAGAAAATGTGAATCATTCTTCAAACAGCGGGATTTGGGTACAGGTCCACTTGTTGGCAATGACGCCGTCCGTGAGGAGTATCAATCCCGGATTGGAGCGCACCATGGTCTGCAACACCTGTCGGTCGCTCCTGTAGTATTCGTATTCAGCCCCCGTGTAGTCCGTCCATCGCTGTTGCGCGGCCGTGTCGCTTGCCGTGAGGCAATAGAAGGGGATGTCGTGTGCCAAGGCATAGTCGTAGGCTGCATTGATGTTGCCGGCACTGCCTTGGTCGGCATTTTCCATGTCGGGCAGGATGAGCAGGAACACGTCGCCTTGCTGCTGCAGCACGTCAGCCGTGATGTCCTCGTCGGAGATGGGGTCGGCAATGTAGAAATTGCCGCTGTCGAGGTGGTGGTTCGACTGATTGGCGTTGAACGTGCCGACGGGCGTACTGCGCGTTTCCACATATTCCCACGTCGAATCGGGGTCGTCGGCATCGGCATCCAGTTCCAGCGTTTCGTCGCCTCGCCGGTAGATGATTTTCGTTTCAAACTGCAATCGGCTGCCCGCTGCATCATCCGCCGTCGCGCCCAGCACGGCCTGCGTCAGGTTCGTACCGACCTTGTATGGACTGAAGTCGATGAGCGGGCCCATATACAGGCAACGCACGGCAAACAGCAGCGAGGCAATCATCGATATCAATACCACGAGCCAACTCCATCCCGCACTCATCTGCGGTTGCAGCCGATACCAACGGAAGATGCACACCGCCGCAGCCAAGAGGACGATGTTCTTGAGCAGCGTCTGCATGTTTGTCAGTACGATGGCGTCGGCAAAACAGCCGCAATCGCTCACGGGATTGTCGATGGCAATCCATACCGACACCAACGTCATCACACCCATAAATCCCACCGCCACCATAGACGTGAAACGGCGATGGCGGGCGACGGCAATGTGCGCGCCTAATGCCAGTTCGACGAACGCCAGCGCGATGCCCACCACCACGGAAGGAAATCCGCCAGCATCGTCAAAACCGAGCGCAGCGATGTATTCGTCGATTTTGATACCCGTGCCGACAGGGTCGTTGGCTTTCAGAAAGCCCGACAGCAACAACGTCAGCGCCAGCAGCGCGCGACAGATATTGACGGCGATTTTCAGCCGCAACTTACTTTTCGGCATTCTCGCGCAGTTTTATCAAACCAAACACGGCATAGTTAATCATGTCGAGATAGTTGGCATCGATGCCCTCCGACACCGTCGTTGCACCGTCGTTGCCCTCAATCTCCTTCGTGCGCAACAGTTTCATCAGAATCAAATCCGTGTAACTGCTCACGCGCATCGAACGCCAAGCCTCGTCGTAGTCGTGGTTCTTGCGAATCATCAGCCGCAACGCCGTGTCGGCATACTTGTCATACAGCGCCAATGCTTCGTCCGCATCCATGTCCGTCTGTTCCGCATAACCCTTCTCCAACTGGATGAGTCCCACGATGCCATAGTTCACGATGGCTTGAAACTCAGGAAAAATTCCCTCGTCCACCAGTGCCTCACCCTTCACCTCAAGACTGCGAATGCGGTTCGCCTTGATGTAAATCTGGTCGGTCACCGACACCGGACGCATGATGCGCCATGCCGCACCATAGTCCGCCAATTTATGCTGAAACAGCGTGCGGCATTCAGCCATCGCGCTGCGAAACTGTTCGTTCGTCTTTTCCATATTGCCTATA
>JAFLUS010000285.1 GCA_022508685.1 Prevotellaceae bacterium
AAATAGTCGAAATTTAAGGAATAGACAAATTTTTCTATCAATTAAAGCAAAAAATACCCGATTTGCAGATAAAATATAATAAAAACGACATATTTTGCAAAAATATGCATGCTTGCGCGCTTGTTAGATTAAAATTCTTGCGTTCGGAAGTACAAATTCATGTGTACTTCTCTCATTTCATCGAATTTTTCGTATCTTTGCCCCCACATATTGAATAAAATATCGCATGAAACGACTTTTTACTTCCACGTTGCTCGTCCTGTTTGCATGGATGGCAATGGCACAAATGGTAGAACCCGTGCACTTCTCGTCGGCACTCAACATCAAGGACGACGGAACGGGCGAAATTGTGTACACCGCAAAAATTGATGAAGGCTGGCACCTCTACAGCACGCATCTGAACGATGCCGGCCCGACCGAAGCCGAACTCGTCGTCACACGCGCCGACGGCATCGAACTGGTGGGCGGACTGCAGCCGCGCGGCAACGAAATCGAACAATACGATGCCATGTTCGGAGCCGTTGTCAAGTATTTTGAGCAAAAAGCCAAGTTCGTGCAGAAAGTGCGGCTGACCAAAGACACGTATGCCCTCGACTGCTACTTGCAATATGGTGCATGCAACAACACGATGTGTCTGCCGCCTCAGGAAGTGCCGTTGAAGAAGGAGGGCACCAACCCTGCCGCTTCCGCTGCCGCCATCGACAACGTTGCAGCACCCGAACCCGAAGTCGCTGCTGCCGACACTGCTGACACAACGCCCGACACCCTCGCCGCTGTTGCTCCCGCAGCACCGGTCGAACCGGTTGAAGGCGACATCTATGCACCCGTCGTCGACGAATTGCGCGGCATGGGCGGCTCGGCAGCCACCGAACTGCAAAGCCGTTCGCTTTGGAGCATCTTCTGCTTGGGACTCATCGGCGGTTTGCTCGCCCTCTTCATGCCTTGCATCTGGCCCATTATCCCTATGACCGTCAGTTTCTTCCTCAAACGTGCGAAGGACGACCGTCGTCGAGGCATCCGCGATGCTGCCACCTATGGCGTGTCCATCGTCGTTATCTACTTGCTGCTGGGACTGATTATCACGACGCTGTGCGGGCCGAGCAAACTCAATGAACTGTCGACGAACGCCGTATTCAACATCTTCCTCTTCCTGTTGCTCGTCGTCTTTGCCCTCTCGTTCTTCGGGTGGTTCGAAATCAAACTTCCTTCCAAATGGGCAAACGCCGTCGACGACAAGGTGTCGAGCACCAGCGGAATGCTGAGCATTTTCCTCATGGCGTTCACGCTCGCCTTGGTCAGTTTCTCATGCACGGCACCCATCATCGGACTGCTGTTGGTTGATGCCGTCACGTCGGGCAACATCATCAGCCCTGCTGTCGGCATGTTCGGCTTTGCCATTGCCTTGGCATTGCCCTTCACGCTCTTCGCCATCTTCCCTTCATGGCTGAAGCAGGCACCGAAATCCGGTTCGTGGATGAACACGGTGAAGGTCGTGCTGGGATTCATCGAACTGGCGTTCGCACTGAAATTCTTCTCTGTTGCCGACCTCGCCTACGGCTGGCACCTCATGGACCGTGAAGTATTCCTCTCCCTGTGGATTGTCATTTTCTTGCTGCTCGGTCTGTATCTCATCGGCGTGCTCCGCTTCCAAAGCGACGAAGTCGACGGTGAACAGAAACCGATGTCCGTCGCTTGCATCATGGGCGGACTGGCGTCGCTGGCATTCGCCGTCTATATGCTGCCGGGATTGTGGGGCGCACCTTGCAAGGCCGTCAGTGCCTTCGCTCCGCCGATGAATACACAGGATTTCAATCTGAACACGCACGTCGTGGAAGCCCGCTACACCAACTACGAAGACGCAATGCTGGCAGCACGGCGCGAAGGCAAACCGCTGCTCGTCGACTTTACGGGATTCGGCTGCGTGAACTGCCGGAAAATGGAGGCTGCCGTGTGGACTGACCCGCGTGTGGCAGACAAACTGATGAACGACTATGTGCTCGTATCGCTGTATGTCGACGACAAGACGCCGTTGGCTGAACCGATAGAAGTGGAGGAAAACGGACGCACACGCATGCTGCGCACCATTGGTGACCAATGGAGTTACTTGCAAGCGCATAAGTTCGGTTCCAACACGCAGCCGTTCTACGTTGCTCTCGATACCGACGGACGTCCGCTGGCTCCGGCACACAGTTACAAGGAAGACATTGCGGAATATCTGGACTTCCTCAATGCCGGTCTGTCCCGCTTCAAGCAATAAGGCGCTCCTTGCCTCACACCAAACGGCAGTCCCGACTGCAAGATGAATTTGCGTTCATCATGCAGTCGGGACTGCTGCGTTCTGTAACGTGTGTATCGTTCTACGCCTTTCCCTGCCGTTTCAGCCATTGTTCCTTCGTGCGGCTCCAGCGTTTGTGCGACCACAACCACAGGGAGGGGTTGA
>JAFLUS010000286.1 GCA_022508685.1 Prevotellaceae bacterium
TACCTTTGCAGCCGCTTATGGAAAGAGATGCTTTGGATTTCGGACAGATGCAGGTGTCGCGATTGTTTCTGAAACTGTTTGTTCCGACACTGTTCGGGCTGCTGTTCGTCAGTCTGCTCAATCTTGCCGACGGAATTTTCGTTGGGCATGGGGTAGGTAGCGACGCTCTTGCCGCCATCAACATCGGGGCTCCCGTGTTTTTGCTGTCGGCAGGTGTGGCACTGATGTTCGGCACGGGCGTATCGGTCGTGGCAGCCGTCCATTTGTCGCGTGGCAACGTCAAAGCCGCACGCATTTGTGTGACGCAGGCATTCAGCGTGTCCTGTCTGCTGATGACGCTGCTGGCAGCCGTCATCATGCTGTTTCCGCGCCATGTCGCCACGTTGTTCGGCGGAACGGAGCGGCTGATGCCGTTGGTGCTCGACTATATGCTGTGGGTGACGCCCGGACTGATAGCCACGACGGTGGCAATGGTGGGGCTGTTCGTACTCCGATTAGATGGCGCACCGCGGTTTGCCATGATGGTGCAGGTGGGATTTTCGCTGCTCAACATCGTGCTCGATTGGTGGATGGTGTTTCCGTTGCAAATGGGACTGAAGGGGGCTGCCATTGCCACGACCTTGTCATCGGCAGTCGGTGGCATGCTTATCCTTTATTATATGTGCTTCCGTTCGCGCCAACTGCATTTCTATCGCCCGAAGTTCACGCGCAAAGCCTTGCGGCTGACGCTGCGCAACGTGGGATATATGTCGCAGATGGGGCTGTCGTCGATGATTGGCGAATTGGCGATTTCGGGCATGATGATTGTGGGCAACTATATGTTTGTCCGTTATTTGGGTGAAGACGGCGTGGCGGCGTACAGCGTGGCGTGCTACCTGTTTCCGTTCATCTTCATGATGGGCAACGCCATTGCGCAATCGTTGTTGCCGATAGTGAGTTACAATTATGGTGTACGCCAATGGGCACGTATCCGACTGACGCGACGGCTGTCGTTGCGCGTTGCCGTCGTCAGCGGTGTGCTGCTGTCGTTGGCAGGCATGTGTGGCAGTTCGGTCATCGCCCATATCTTTCTGCCCGATGGTCAACGGGCATGGCAGATTGCTGCCGACGGACTGCCGTATTTCTCCGCAGGATTTATGCTGTGTACGCTCAATATCGTTTTCATCGGCTATTATCAGAGTGTGGAGCGTGCACGTCCGGCAACGCTGTTCATGCTCTTGCGCGGTTTCATTGTCGTCGTTCCCGTGTTTGTGCTGCTGCCGTCAGTGCTGGGCGATGCCGGTCTGTGGTTGGCGCTGCCTGTGTCCGAACTCCTGACGTTGGCGGTGATTTTCGCTTACGACCGAATGCTGATGAATAAAAGAAAAGACAGATGAATACGCAGTTTCTGAACGAAGAGAATGTGCGTCGCAATGACGGCGACGGCGTGGAGTGGCATCCGCTCCATCCCTTTGTGCCGACCGATGCCCGTGTGCTGTTTCTCGGCAGTTTTCCGCCGCAACGCAAGCGGTGGTGCATGAATTTCTACTATCCCAACTGGCTCAACGACCATTGGCGCATCGAAGGACTGGTGTTCTTTGGCGACAAGAACCACTTTGTCGATGAAGCCAACCGCACGTTCCGTCTGCCGCAGATTGTCGAATTCTGCGAACAGCGAGGCATCGCCTTCTTCGACACCGCAACGGCCGTCCGTCGGTTGGCTGACAATGCGAGCGACAAATTCCTCGAAGTGGTCGTCCCGACCGACATCCATGCGTTGGTAAATCGGATGCCCCGTTTGCGTGCATTGGTCACGACGGGCGAGAAAGCCTGCGCCACACTCTGTGCCGCCATGGGATTGACTGATATGCCGCGAGTAGGGCAGTCCGTCGTCGTTCCGCCGTTATCGGATGCAGCCAACGAAGTCCGTCTTTTCCGTCTGCCCTCTTCCTCACGCGCCTATCCGTTGGCGTTGGAACGCAAAGCCGAAGCCTATGCGCAGATGTTCCGCGAAGTCGGGATATAAATTGTATCTGCAGATTCACGTCCGCATATCAGTAGATTGGTATTAGCCAATGTGCAGATGTCAAATTATACGTCTTTCGGCATTTTTACTGCAAGTTACTAAGAAATAAATGCCTATATTTGCGGTATGGAAAAATCTGAACTTCGCGCACGTATGAGAAGGCGTCTTCAAAAGTCTTCGCGCCATGCTTGGATAGCAACTGGCTTGTTTTTATTCTATCTGTACCGGTTGGCCGGCATCATTTCAATTATACTTTTCGTGGTCGCGCTGCTGTTAGGAAAAACAAAAGCCGCTTCGATATGCCTCATTCTCGCCGTTGTTTCATTAGGAGTTATCATGCTAATTGCGGCAATCAGAGGGCCGTATCTTGGCGATGACCCCGAATTTTAATGTCGGCTCACAAGCCTTTCAAACCGCATCTTATTTTCAGCCGC
>JAFLUS010000287.1 GCA_022508685.1 Prevotellaceae bacterium
GCGTTGTGCCAACTGCTATATGGCTGCCAAATTTGTTGCGCCGCATCGGAATTTTTGCCCGTATGTGCACCGATTTTTGGCGTGTAGAAGGTGTGTCGAAGAGGAATTTTTCCAAATTTTACGCGGATAGTGTCGGTATATGTCAAAAAAAATTCCGAACTTTGGCAACGCTAACATTTCTAATCAATTTTCTTTGACATTTTTATGAATCGCCTCCGTTTGTTTTACAGCGCTGCCGTTTTCACCCTGCAAATTCTTTTTGCCACATCCGCACAAGCACAAGCACAACACGTCAGACTCACCAATCTTCCACACGTCTACATCAACACGTTCTACAACCGCTCTATCACGAGCAAGGACGTGTACATCTATGCCACCATGTGGTATGTGGACGAAAACGACGAAGTGACGCAGTACGATTCGCTCGAAATTCGCGGACGCGGAAACAGCACGTGGGGGCTGGCGAAGAAGCCTTACAAACTGAAATTCCACGTGAAGGAAAAACTCTTGGGCAAGGGACGCGCCAACGCAAAGAAGTGGACGCTGCTCGCCAATGCCGCCGACAAGACGCTCATGCGCAACGCCATTACCAGCGAAATGGGTGCGTTCTTGGGCTTGCCGTTCAATCCCGCTGCAAAGTTTGTCGACCTCACGCTCAACGGCACCTACTTGGGCAACTATCAGATTAGCGACCAAGTGGAAGTGCGTTCGAAGCGCGTCGACGTGGAAGAGCAAGACTATCCGCTCACTGCCGACAGCGACATCACGGGCGGCTACCTGCTCGAAGTCGACGGATTTTACGACGGCAACTGCTTCACCACCAATCACGGCGTACCCATCCGCATCCACTATCCCGAAGACGACGAAATCGCACCGGAGCAGAACAACTACATCCGCCAGTACATGCGCAATTTTGAAACCGTGCTCTTCGGCAGCGATTTTGCCGACCCCGAAAAAGGCTATCGCCAATGGGTAGACTCCGTTTCGCTCGCCAACTGGTTGATTGCCACCGAGGTCAGCGCCAACATCGACGGCTACTACAGCACCTATTTCTATAAGAACCGCGACGACTCCCTACTCTACTGGGGCCCGCTCTGGGACTACGACATCGCCTACGACAACGACTACCGCATCGCCGGCAACGTGCAGAAACTCATGACCGACGTCGGGTACGGACAGACGAAGGAATGGATTAACCGAATGTGGAACGACCCGTGGTTCGGCAAACTCATCAACACCCGCTATCAGCAAGCCGTGGCCGACGGACTCGAAGCGTTCATGATGCAAAAGATAGACAGCATCAGCGACCTGCTGCAGGAGTCGCAGACGCGCAACTATCAGAAATGGGGCATCCGCACCCGAATGTACCACGAAAACGTACTCTACTCCAGTTACGACCAATACGTGCAGGACCTCAAGTCCTTCATCTCGGCACACATGGCATGGCTCTCCACTGCCTTCGCCGACAAGAAGCCCGAAGAACCCACGCCGCCGTTCGCGCCCGAAAACTACTACTACCGCATCCGCAACGCCAACTCGTCGACCGTGCTCGACCTCACCAACAATACGTACACGGCATACGACGAAACCAACCCGCCTGCGCCGAACACGCCCGTCGTGGCATGGGCAATCCAGAACACCCGACCCTCGCAAGAGTGGCAGATAACTCCTGTCGGCAACTATTTCTTCATCCAGAACCGACTCTCGGGACTGGCACTCACCGACCCCACTCCCGACCCCTCGACGGCAACCACCAACACCGGTACGCAACTCATCGTGGCACTACCCGACTCCACCGACGACCGCCAACTGTGGACGATTGTGCCACAGGGAGTCAAAGGCTACTACAACCTCACCAACCTGCATACCGACCACACTGCCAACCTCTCGGGCGGAAGTGCATCGAACGGAACGTTCGTCCTCAGTTACACCACCGACGAACGCAACAGCACGAGCACCAATCGTCTGTGGTATTTCACCCTCGCGTCGGCACTGCCCGAGAAACCGACCGAACCCGACGCCATCGGCAGTCATCGTGAGCCCGACGCCTATGCGCTCGCCTACAACCCCGTTCTCAAGCAACTCCACTTCGGTGCCGAAGACCCGTCGCAACTGACGTTCCAAGCCCAAGTGCTCACGGCAGACGGACGCATCGTCGGTTCGTTCCGTGCCGACGAAACCTACAGCACGTCGCACCTCGCCAACGGCATCTACGTCGTCACGTGGAAAGTCGGCGGCATCGTCCGCAGCACGAAATTCCGCCGCTAACCTGTCCGTAAAAATTATGATGAAAGCATCGGCTTTCTTGTGCTTATTTCTTTGTTTATTTAGCACGAGAGCAGTCCATGCACAGACGCCTCACGCTGCTGCCGACGACGAAGCATG
>JAFLUS010000288.1 GCA_022508685.1 Prevotellaceae bacterium
TTCAGCGTTTCTTGGGGCGTGATGATACCTTGTCCCGTGATTTCGGCAAGGTCGGAGAGGACGATGCGGAGGTCTTCTGCAACAAGGTCACCGCTCAATTGCGAGGACAGACCATCGCGGACGCGGGACAAGGAGAGGCGGGCACGGACAAGGGCGTCATAATGGCGGGCGGACGTGACGACGACATCGGTCTCTTTAAACTCCGGCAGGTCTGCCATGTCGTAGATGGTTTGTTCCAACACGTCGATGTTGCGATTGTCGCGTGCCGAGATGTCCACGATTTTATAAGCAACCGGCAACGCTTGCCATCGGTGGGCGTCGGACGAGGATAGGCGGGAACGGACTTCGGGAAGGTCGGTCTTGTTGCAGACGATAATCAACTTCTGATGAGTCAGTCGACTGCACAGGTCTGCAAATTCTTCATCGGTTGGGTTATCGTCGATGAGCCACAGCACGACGTGTGCTTTCGTCAATGCCTGATAGGTGCGCTCAATGCCTATCCGTTCCACGACATCGGCAGTGGAGCGGATGCCAGCCGTGTCGATGAAGCGAAACTGCACGCCGTTGATATCCATCGCTTCCTCTATCGTGTCGCGGGTGGTGCCGTGCACGTCCGACACAATAGCACGATTGTCTTTCAGCAATCGGTTCAGCAACGTGCTTTTTCCGACATTGGTTTTTCCGATGATAGCGACGGGGATGCCTGCTTTCAGCGCTTGTCCGGCTTCAAACGAGCGGGCTAGCGATGCGATGCGTTCGTCGATGTGCTGCACCAACGAGAGCAGTTCGCTGCGGTCGGCAAATTCGAGGTCTTCGTGGTCGGAAAAATCCAATTCCAGTTCTAACAGCGACGTGAGCCGCAGCAGTTGTTCGCGCAGTTGCGACAATTCGGATGAAAATCCACCACGCATCTGACTGAGTGCCAGTTGGTGGGTCGCCCGGTTCGTACTTGCAATCAAGTCGGCTACGGCTTCGGCTTGCGACAAATCCATTTTGCCGTTGAGGAAGGCGCGTTGCGTATATTCGCCCGGAGCAGCCAAACGGCAGCCGTTTGCCGTCAGCAGCGTCAGGATGCGCCGAACGATATAGGTCGAGCCGTGGCAGGAAATCTCTGCCGAATTTTCACCCGTATAGGAATGTGGCGCACGAAACACTGCCACCAGCACGTCGTCGACCGTCAGTCCGTCTGCATCGACGATACGTCCATAATGAATTGTGTTCGGACGTGCGTCATGCAAGTCTTTCGAGAACACACGCGCAAGGACGTCGAATGTCGCTTCTCCCGACACTCTGACGACGCTGATGGCACCGCTGCCACTACCGGTGGCGAGTGCGCAGATGGTATCGTTGTTCATGGATAAGACGAAATCAGATACGGTCGAGCACAATCTGAATGAGCGTATCGATGGTGTTCTTGTATTCCGTATTCATCTCTTTAGCCACTCGGTTGGCAATCACCATGCACACCGTGAGTGCCCGATGCCCCAACAAAGTCGACAATCCGGCAATGGCGCTCGACTCCATCTCAAAGTTCGTGATGCGTCTGCCGTCGTATTCAAACGACTCTACTTTGGCATTCTGTTCGGGGTCAGCCAACGGAATACGCAGTTCCCTACCCTGCGGACCATAAAATCCGCCACAGGCAATCGTCACCCCCTTCACCATGCCGAGCGAAGGGTCGTAAATTCGGTCGAGCAATTCCTTGTTGTTGTCAATCACATAGGGCGCACCCAGTCGCGGATGCCAGTTCATGTGAGTCGTGAAGGCACGTTCAAAATCCAAATCGCACACCTCGTCGCGTCCGGCATAAAAATTCAAAAGTCCGTCGAAACCGATAGACTTTTCCGAACAGATGAACGTTCCGGTCGGCACATACGGCTGCAAACCTCCGCACGTACCAATACGCACAATCTCCAACGACGTGAGGTGTTCCCGTTCCGTTCGCGTCTCAAAGTCAATGTTCTTGAGCGCATCCAGTTCGTTCACCACGATGTCGCAGTTGTCGCACCCGATGCCGGTGCTGACCACACTGATGCGCTTTCCTTTATACTTGCCTGTGATAGTATGGAACTCACGACTGCTGATGTCGCACTCTTTCGTGTCGAAATGGGCAGCAATCGTATCAACTCGTCCCGGGTCGCCACACAATATCACCTTGTCAGCCAGTTGTTCGGGACGTACATGCAGATGGAACGCACTGCCATCGGCATTGATAATCAGTTCGGAAGGCGGAAATGTTCTTTTCATAAGACGCTCTGCTTTTGTTTTTTACAAAGGCAAAGATAAACATATTTAGACGAACTCGCAAAATTATTCCGTCATTTGTTTTGCACAATGGTATTTTTGAAATATTTTGACTACCTTT
>JAFLUS010000289.1 GCA_022508685.1 Prevotellaceae bacterium
GATTCGAACCCCCGATACGCTTTTGACGTATACACGCTTTCCAGGCGTGCCTCTTCAGCCACTCGAGCATCTCTCCTCGGCGTATGTGTCGTACTCTTATTAGGTCGCAATTAGGTATTAGAATCCCTAAATCGGGTGCAAGTTACAACATTTTTGTGACATACGCACAAATTCTATGACAAAAATCGCGTTTTTTCTGCAGAAAATCCTTTCCAGCGGTCAAAAGTTGCGATTTTCATGTGAAAAAGTGCAAATTTCCGACCTTTTCATTCCGGACGGATATGTGGGCAGAAATTCACGCCTGTCGGAAGACGCGACGCACGTTGGCTGTGGTCTGTTCGTCCACTTGTTGCAGCGTCAGTCCGTAGATGTCTGCCAGTTTCTGCGCCACTGCTGCCACGTAGGCACTTTCGTTGCGCTGCCCGCGATGCGGAACGGGTGCCATGTAGGGTGCGTCGGTCTCGAGGACGATGCGCGAGAGTGGGACGCTGTCACGAAGCACGTCGGGCAAGGTCGATTTCTTGAACGTCAGCACGCCACCGATGCCAAGCACGAAGTTGTCGAACGTGAGCAATCGTTCGGCTTCTTCTGCAGTTCCGGTGAAGCAGTGGAATACGCCGCGAAGATGGTGATGCCGATTGCGCTCCATCACATCGACCAATTCGGCATGGGCGCTGCGGGTGTGTATCATCAGGGGCAGGTCGTAGCGGATTGCCCATTCCACCTGCGTTTCAAAGGCTTTCAACTGTTCGTCGCGGTAGGTGTCGTCCCAATAGAAATCGAGTCCCACTTCGCCAACGGCGATATATGCCGACGGCGTGCCGACGTTGCGACGCAAATCGTCCTCCATGGCAGCAAGGGTGGCGGCAATGTCGGTCGTCTGCGGATTGACGTCTTCGGGATGCAATCCTATCATGGGACGGAAAAAATCGGGATAGCCGGTACAGAGTTGGCGAATGCGCGGCATGCTCGCGGCATTGATGTTGGGCAAAAACACTTGCTGTACGCCAGCCGCACGGGCACGCTCCACTACAGCCGAAAGGTCGTCGGCAAATTCCTCTCCGTCGAGATGGGCATGGGTATCTATCATACGCAGATGTATATATAATAAGTATGTATCGGGCGTGGTCAGGACTGACGTCCCATGAGCCGATAGGCAAAGTCGACGAGCGGCTGCAGGCGTTCCGACGGCACATCGACGGCACGGAGGACACGGAGCGATTCGGCAAACAATTGTTCGATTTTCTGTTCGCACATTTGCCGGATGTTGACGGCATCGTAAATCTCACGGACTGCACGGATTTTCTCTTCGGCATCGAAATCGGTTTGCTGCAGCCACCGCGTCAGCACGGCACGTTGCTGCTCGTTTGCCAATTGGAGCACATTGATGAGCATGAACGTCTTTTTGTTGCAAAGGATATCACCGCCAATCTTCTTTCCGAACACGGCAGGGTCGCCATAGACATCGAGCAAATCGTCCTGCAGTTGGAACGCCAACCCCATTTTCTCGCCAAATTCATACAGATGTTCGGCATCGGCAGCCGGAGCACCTGCCAACTCGGCACCCATCTTCAGCGCACAAGCCAACAGAAGGGAGGTCTTGAGCCGTATCATTTCCATGTATTCGGCTTCGCTCACGTCGTCGCGACGCTCAAACTCCACATCGTACTGCTGTCCTTCGCACACGCCCAACGTGGCAAGCGTAAAGGTTTGCAACGCCCGTGCACGCCCGACGGCGTCGCTCTCGCCGACGGCATCTGCCAGCAGCGACGGCTCGGCATCGGCAGTGCGTCCTTCGGTCAGCAGGCGGTAAGCCAAAATCAGCATGGCATCGCCCGAGAGAATGGCGGTGTTCTCGTCCCACACCTTATGAACACAGGGACGGCCACGCCGCACTTCGGCACGGTCCATGACGTCGTCGTGCAGCAGCGTAAAGTTGTGGTACGTTTCGAGGGCGATGGCGCACGACATGATGCGGTCGACGTCTTCCTTATATATATTATAGGCATGGAGCATGAGGACGGGTCGGATGCGTTTTCCGCCGAGCGACAAGGCATAGCGGATAGGGGCGTAGAGTCCGTCGGGTTGCGGATTGCAGACCATCTGCTCGATGGCTGCACTGACTTTTTCCAGCAGTTGCGATTGGGTATATTGCATAGTGGGTTGAATGAACAAAAATGAAAGGATATAAACATTTCGACTAAACGTCAGAATTTCAGCCTTTTGCACCATCCGAAAAATGTGTCGGGAGTATGGCTGAAAAAAGACTGCAGTCTGGAGATTTTTTCATCGGAGTCTTTTTTTCTCCAAACTATAGTTTCGTGCATACGCAGACTGCAGTCCGGAAATGTTAAAACTATAGTC